>JARFUL010000030.1 GCA_029289015.1 Syntrophobacteria bacterium
GCGCGCACTCCTCGTAAAGGTCTTCCGGTTTCGCGGGCGGTGTGGCTGAAATGAACGAAGAATTGCACAATGAAGAGAGGTTCTTGCAGGGAAGTACAGCGACGAGCTCTTTAGGCAATTTGCCTACAGCCTGACTCTATAACCTGCACATCCATATCTCCGCCGGCAATTTCATCTTTACTCACGTTTATTTTCCCCGAAGAGTGATCCGCTTCACACAGTAGGTGGGGCAGATCAGGCGGGGCTTGACAACGCGTGAGCCACTTTGCTAACTTTGAGCAAACCTTCAAGGGAAGGAGGAGAAGATGCTCAAAAAGGCGGTTGCTTTCATGGTTTCGGTGGTCTTCGCCCTTGCCCCCATGACCCTCATCGCAGGGTCCCAAAAGAAGGCCGGGGCCAGAAAATGGGACCCCAGCGAAAAACCGGTGGCCACCACCCAGGCCCCCCAGCAAACCCAGCATAAGGCCGGGGACAAAAATTGGGACCCATTCGACAAGCAGGTTGGAAAGAATCTCGAATTGAACAAATCAAAAAGTATCCAGAAGCGGATCGGGCCCGGCCCAGTGGCCTAATTCTCTTCAGGGCAGGCGCTTTCGGGTCGCGGGGGGTTTGCCATTGCATGTCCACGTTAAAAAAACTCCCCGCGGCATTTCTCTCGGGGTCACGGGCGCGTTCATCGCGGAGCCCTTAGAGATCAGGTTCCCTGAGGAGGTCTGGGAGACCTTCCCCTGGAAGGAGGCCATGCTCCATGAGCTGGCCTACTTCATGACCCTTGTAACCCCCCTCATCCTCAGGCACCACAGGGTCGGCTACGAGACGCCAAAGCCCCGGTTCTACGATTTCTACAACACCTGCTTCGAGTCCGCGATCCCCAACATGGTGGACCCGATCCCCCACGAAGACTCCGACGACGTCCTCATGCGCTTCAGGTCCATCAGCCGCACCTTCACCGGGCCTCCCCAGGCCGCGCAGATGGAACAGCTCGACTCCTGGGACCCGGGGAGCGTGGTTTTGCCCTTCTCCTTCGGCAAGGACAGCCTGCTTAGCCTCGCGACCCTGAGAGAGCTCGGCTACGAGGTGATCCTGGTCAACATAGACGAGCGGGTCCTGCCCCGGGGGGTGGCCATCCGCGAGGGGCTGAAAAAAAGGCTCAGGCAAGACCACGGCCTCTCCTGCCACCTGGTTGAGAACGAGATCCAGCTCCTCTCGGACTGGCAGGTGCTCGAGATGCCCGAGACCCGGCTCCACCAGGTGCACGTCTATTTCGTGTATCTCTTCGCGATGCTCCCCTTCTGCACCCACTTTCGCGCGCCCTTGATCATCTTCAACAACGAGCGCCACCACTCCCTCAGCTACGTAAACCGCGAAGGCTACATCCTGGAGCACAAGCTGATGCAGAGCCGCCAGATGACCGAAGAGCTCGCCCGGAAGGCCGGGGAGTTCTCCGGGGGGCAGGTCGCCGCGGCCAATCTCATCGGCGCGATGGGCGACTTCGCGATCCACCGGATACTCCACGAGGAGTTTCCCGACCTGGCCCAGTACAGGGTGTCGTGCCACATGGAGATGTCGGACCACGAGCGCTGGTGCCACGACTGCACCAACTGCGCGCACGCGTTCCTCTTCTTCTTGGCCTCGGGACAGGACCCCTTTGACGCGGGGTTCGAGGAGTCCATGCTGACTGAAGAGAAGAAGAAGCATCTCTCCCTTTTCAAGGAGCCGGTCCATCCCGAAGACGAGTACACCCGCTTCCTCGCGGACGAGGAGGCCCTGGCCTTCTACATGGCTTCAAAAAAGGGGGCCAGCGGTCCCCTGGTGGACCTCTTTAAGAGGGACTTTCTCAAAGAGACCGAAAAAGGGCTGGGCAGGCTGAAAAAGAGGGTGTTCACCCTCCACGAAAAACCCGGGAAAGAGCCCGTGGTGCAAGAGGCCCACTCCCTTTATGAAACCTTCCTGAAGAGTTACCGGATATCTTAAACCTCCCTACAATAACCGAAGGAAAGATGCTATATTATTTAATGGTGGTTGGCCCTTTCCCCCCGCGGGGCGGGAGGGCCGGAGCTTTATGCGGTAAAACAATCTCCCATTGAAGGCGAAAGAGACATGAGCCCGGAAAATGCGCTTAGATACCGTGAGAAGTACCGGGGGCTCATCGGGGTCGAGTTGAAGGTGCCGGTGAAGGACGCCCACGTGCTGAGCGTGGTCTACACCCCTGGGGTTGCCGAGCCCTGCATGGAGATATACAGGAACCCCGCGGCCTCCTTCGACTACACCTGCCGGGCCAACACCGTTGCCCTGGTTACCGACGGCTCCCGGGTGCTGGGGCTGGGCGATCTGGGGCCCGAGGCCGCGCTGCCCGTCATGGAGGGCAAGTCGGTCATATTCAAGACCTTCGCGGGCGTGGACGCGTTCCCCATCTGCCTGAACACCCGGTCGGTCGAGGAGATCGTGAACGTGGTGAACCTCATCGCGCCCACCTTCGGCGCGGTCTGTTTGGAGGACATATCCGCGCCCCGGTGCTTTGCGGTGGAGCAGCAGCTCAGGCGCTCGATGAGCATCCCAGTGATGCACAACGACCAGCACGCGGCCGCGATCTTAGCCCTGGCGTGCATCATCAATTCCCTGAGAATCACGGGCAAGGACAAGCGGGACCTCAAGGTGCTGATCAACGGCGCGGGCGCCGCGGGAACAGCCACCACGAGGCTGCTCTTATACTTCGGCATCAAGAATATCGTGGTGTGCGGCACCAGGGGCGCGCTCTACCCCTACCGGCCCTACGGGATGAACTGGGCCAAATCAATGATCGCGAACCTCACCAACCCCGAAAGGCTGAAGGGCGCGCTCTCCGAGGTCATCGAGGGCGCGGACGTGTTCGTGGGGTTCTCCGCGGGCGGTGTGCTCTTCCCGGAGATGGTTTCAACAATGGCCAAGGACGCGGTGGTCCTCGCGTTCGCCACCCCGGAGCCGGAGATCAGCGCGGCGGACGCGAGGGCCGGGGGCGCGAGGATCGTGGCGGTCTCCAGCGACAGGGGCCCGGTGGACAACGAGCTGGACATCTCCATGGTCTACCCGGGGATCTTCCGGGGCGTCCTGGACGTGGCCGCGAAAGACATAAGCCGTACCATGCGGATCACCGCGGCCAGAACCCTGGCGAAACTGGTGGACGACTCCCAGCTCTCGGAGGACTACATCATCCCCAGGCTGATGGACTTCAGTGTTGCTCCGGCCATTGCCCGGGCCGTGGCCGAGGACGCGATGAAGACCGGGGTGGCCAGAAAGGCGGTGGACCCGGACAAGATATACCGGGACACGGAGCATTTCCTCTACGAGGGCCGGTTCCCCGTGCCGGACCGCTCGGAGCGGCCCATGGGGGACCTCGGGGAGGAGTCCTTGGAGCTGCACAGGCGCTACAAGGGGCTGGTGGGGGTCAAGGCGAAGGTCCCGGTCAAGGACCACAACATCCTCAAGCTCCTCTACCTTCCGCCCGCCGCGGCCCAGGCCCCCAGGGTCATCGCGAAGGACCCGCTGAAGGTCTTCGACCTCACCTGCAAGTCCAACCTCGTCGCGGTTGTCACCGACGGAAGCGCGGTCTTGGGGCTGGGCAACATCGGGGCCAGGGCCGCGCTGCCCGTGATGGAGGGAAAGTGCGTCCTGTTCCAGGCCTTCGGGGGGGTGGAGGCCTACCCCATCTGCGTTTCCGCGCAGGAGACCGAGCCGTTCATCGCGGTTGTAAAGGCCCTGGCAACGAGCTTCGGCGGGATAAACCTCGAGGACATAGCCGCGCCCCAGTGCTTCGCGATTGAGAGCGCGCTCTCCGGGGCCCTCGACATCCCCGTGTTTCACGACGACCAGCACGGCACCGCGGTGGTGGTCGCGGCCGCGATCATGAACGCGCTCAAGGTGATAGACAAGCCCATGGATGACATCAGGGTGGTCATGAGCGGCGCGGGCGCCTCCGCAATCGCGGTGACCCGGATGCTCATCTCCGCGGGCGCAAAAGAGATTATTCTGTGCGACCGCAGGGGCGCGATCTACCGGGGCCGGGCCGAGGGGATGAACCCCGTGAAGGAGGAGATGGCCGCTAAGACCAACCCCAACCGGCTCAAGGCCGCGCTCAGGGAGGTCATGGAGGGCGCGGACCTGTTCATCGGGCTCTCGGGCCCGGGTCTCGTCACCCCGGAGATGGTGAAATCCATGGCCAAGGACCCCATCATCATGGCCATGGCCAACCCCGAGCCGGAGATCATGCCTCAAGCGGCCCTTGCCGCGGGGGCCCGCATAGTGGCCACCGGCCGCTCCGACTTCCCGAACCAGGTGAACAACTGCCTCGGGTTCCCCGGAATCTTCAGGGGGGCCCTGGATGTCATGGCCACCACCATCAACGAGGCCATGAAGCTCGCCGCGGCCCGGGCTCTCGCGGACGCGGTGCCTGAAGACAGGCTCAGCGAAGATCTGATAATTCCCCACGCGATGAACCTCCACGTTCCCCCGCGGGTCGCCGCGGCCGTGGCGCTCGCGGCCATGGAGACGGGGGTGGCGAGAAGGGAGGTGGACCCGGACGCGATCCGCAGAAGGACCCACCAGTATCTCCTGGAGGGAGGCGTTCTCTCCTAGCCGGGCCAAAGGCTCAAGAGATATCCCCGGGGTCAACGGATATAGATATGGGGTTTTGGGCCCCTATTTTCTTTTTTGCCGCGGATTTACCCTTGACACACGCACAGAGTGGGATACTTTAATTATCTTTGCCATTTGTAGATAATGGTAATAGTATTAAGTTTTTCCCGGAGGTCTCGATTACATGGACTATCGCAAGACCCTGAACCTGCCCAAGACCGAGTTTCCCATGAAGGCGAATCTGCCCAAGAGGGAGCCCGAGATTCTGGCCCGCTGGGACGAAATGGGGCTGTACAATCTCCTGAGGGAACTCTCCTCCGGCAGGACCAAATACATCCTCCACGACGGCCCTCCCTATGCCAACGGGCATATCCACCTCGGCACCGCGCTCAACAAGATCCTCAAGGACATCATAGTGAAGTCCAAGCAGATGGGCGGCTTCGACGCGGTCTACGTCCCCGGCTGGGACTGCCACGGCCTTCCCATAGAGCACCAGGTGGACAAGGAGCTGGGCGAGGCCAAGCTCTCCATGACGGTCTCCGAGGTGCGCAAGAGGTGCAGGGCCTACGCTGAGAAGTTCATAGACATCCAGAGGGAGGAGTTCAAGAGGCTGGGCGTGCTCGGGGAGTGGGACAACCCCTACCTCACCATGAAGCACGCGTACCAGGCGGACATCGCGAGGGAGCTGGGCAGGTTCTTCGCCACCGGCGCGGTCTACCGGGACAAGAAGCCGGTCTACTGGTGCTCCTCCTGCCAGACCGCGCTGGCCGAGGCGGAGGTGGAGTATCACGATCACTCCTCCCCTTCCATATTCGTGAAGTTCGCGCTGAAGAGCCCCCCGGAGCTCTTTCTCTATGAAAATACCCGGAACCTGGTTGACGATTTCCCGGGCCGCGACGTCTACTTCCTCATCTGGACCACCACCCCGTGGACCATCCCCGCGAACCTAGCGGTCGCGGTGAACCCGGAGTTCACCTATGCCGCGGTGGAAGCGGAAGGAGAGGTCTGGGTCATGGCCTCCCTCCTCGCGAGCCCGCTCATGGGCCACTTCGGGATCGAGGATTTCAAGATTTTAAAGGAGTACCGGGGCGAGGAGCTCCTGGGCTCGGTTCTGGTTCATCCCATCTACGGCCGGGACTCCGTGGTGGTGCCCGGAGACTACGTGACCCTGTCCGACGGCACCGGGCTGGTGCACACCGCGCCCGGGCACGGCCGGGAGGACTACGAGACCGGCCTCGCGTTCGGACTCGACATCTTCTCGCCGGTGGACGACCAGGGCAGGTTCACCGATGAGGTGGATTTCTTCGCGGGCCAGCCCGTGTTCGAGGCCAACCCCAAGGTGAACGCGAAGCTGAGGGAGTTCGGCCGCCTCATCAAGGAGGAGGCCATCACCCACTCCTACCCCCACTGCTGGCGCTGCAAGGAGCCGGTCATCTTCAGGGCCACCAAGCAGTGGTTCATCGCGATGGACAAGGCAGAGCTGAGGCAGAGGGCCCTTGACGCGATAGAGAACCAGGTCACCTGGATCCCCAAGTGGGGCATGGAGCGCATCCACTCAATGATCGAGAAAAGGCCGGACTGGTGCATATCCAGGCAGCGGGCCTGGGGCGTGCCCATAGTGGCCTTCTTCTGCGGCGACTGCGGCCATGCCATTACCGACAAAGGGATAGTGGACCACGTTTGCGAGCTGTTCGAAGAGAAGGGCGCGGACCCCTGGTTCGAGCTCCCCGCAAAAGAGCTTTTGCCCGAAGGGTATACCTGCCCCGAGTGCCGCGGCTCGTCCCTCACCAAGGAGACGGACATCCTGGACGTGTGGTTCGACTCCGGGGTGAGCTGGGCCGCGGTGCTGGAGAAGCGGGATTCCCTCACCTTCCCCTGCGACATGTACCTCGAGGGGTCCGACCAGCACCGGGGCTGGTTCCACTCCTCCCTTTTAGCCTCCATAGGCACCAGAGGCGTCCCTCCCTACAGGACCGTGCTCACCCACGGGTTCGTGGTGGACGGCGAGGGCAGGAAGATGTCCAAGTCGCTGGGCAACATCATCGCGCCCCAGAAGGTGATTAATAGGTACGGCGCGGAGGTTCTGAGGCTCTGGGTCGCGTCGGAGGACTACAGGGACGACATCCGCATCTCCGACGAGATACTGAAGAGGCTCTCCGAGGCCTACCGGCGCATCCGGAACACCTGCCGGTTCATCCTGGGGAACCTCTACGACTTCCGCCCCGGGGAGAACTTCGTGGACCCAGGCGAGATGGAGCCGCTGGAGCACTACGCGCTCTCCCTGCTGGGGGAGCTGAAGAGGGAGGTGATGGCCGCGTACCACCGGTTCGAGTTCCACAGGGTCTTCCACCGGATCCACAACTTCTGCGTGGTGGATCTCAGCGCGTTCTACCTCGACATACTGAAGGACAGGCTCTACACGTCGCGCCCGGGCTCCAGGGTGCGGCGCTCCGCGCAGTCCGCGCTCTTTGTCATTCTAAAGGAGCTGGCCCTCATGATGGCCCCGGTCCTCTCCTTCACCGCGGAGGAGGTCTGGGACCATCTCCCGGACTTCCCGGGCAAGAAGAGCTCGGTCCACCTCGAGGAGCTGAAAGAGGAGTCTTATGACCTGGACCCCTCCGGGGTGCAGGGCTGGCAGGCCATTCGGGACGTGCGCAACGAGGCGCTCAAGCCCATGGAGGACGCTAGGAAGGCCAAGGCCATAGGGCACAGCCTGGACGCGGCGGTGACCATCCGCGTCCCCGACGGCCTGTGGGAAGGGCTGGAAAACAGGGGGGAAGACCTTAAGACCGCGCTCATCGTCTCCCGGGTGAACCTGGTGAAGGGCGAGATCGAGGGCGGCTGGAACTCCGGGGCCATCGAAGGGCTGAGCGTCAAGGTAACAAGGGCCGAGGCAGACAAGTGCGAGCGGTGCTGGATGCTCCACGAGTCCGTGGGCCAGGTGGCCGGGCACCCCACCCTGTGCAGCCGCTGCTTCGGCGTGATTGAAGGGTCTTGAGGTCCATTCCCCGGAAATACACCGCGTTTCTATTTCCCGCGGTGCTTGTGCTCGCGGCCGACCTCGCGACCAAGCGCTGGGCTGTAGATGCCCTCGCGCTGGGGCCCAAGGAGGTGATCCGGGGGTTCTTCTCCCTGTCCCTCGCGTTCAACGAGGGCGGCGCGTGGGGCTTTCTCGCCCGGTGGGACTCACCTGCCAGGAACCTCTTCTTCATCGGCGCGTCCGCGCTTGCCGGCGCGGTGATCCTCTACATGCTGATCAAGTCTCCCGGGGAGTCTGTGGATGAGCCCGCGGCGTGGGGCCTAATATACGCCGGCGCGATAGGGAACGTGGTGGACAGGCTCTGCATGGGCAAGGTGGTGGACTTCCTCCTCGTCTACTACAAACGGTTCTACTGGCCCACCTTCAACGTTGCGGACTCCGGCATCACCGTGGGAGCGATTCTCCTTGTCTTATTGGTGCTCTTAAAGAGGGACGGGGAAAAGATACAGTGATAGAAAAGGCTTCAATATTTAACCAGATTTGCTAACTCCTTCCAATCCATTCTCCATTTTCGTTAAAGTTTAGAACCTTCATAACCGCAAGCATTCCAAATAGAGTCAAACCAAGTTTTCAAAATCTTTTAAAAACTCTATCTTTTCCTCATCTGTCCACTTAGTTGGCAGTCTTCTCTTATATTCGATTTTCTTTACCTCTAAAA
>JARFUL010000031.1 GCA_029289015.1 Syntrophobacteria bacterium
ACCAGGGGCTCATGTTCGGCTACGCGTGTGACGAGACCCCGACGCTCATGCCCACCCCCATCTACTATGCCCACGGCATAACCCGGCGTCTGGCCGAGGTGCGCAAGGAGGGTATCCTCGACTTTTTAAGGCCCGACGGCAAGAGCCAGGTCACGGTGGAGTACGAGAACGGCACCCCGAAGAGGGTGGACGCGGTGGTGGTGGCCGCGCAACACTCCCCGAGGGTAAAGCCGGAAGAGCTGCAAGAGGCTATCATCGAGGAGGTGATCAAGAAGGTCATCCCGGCCCACATGCTCCACGAGGGGACCAAGTACTTCATCAACGCGACCGGCAGGTTCGTGATCGGCGGGCCCATGGGCGACTGCGGGCTCACGGGGCGCAAGATCATCGTGGACACCTACGGCGGCGTGGGCAGCCACGGGGGCGGGAGCTTCTCGGGCAAGGACCCCTCCAAGGTGGACAGGTCCGCGTCCTACATGTGCCGCTACGCGGCCAAGAACCTGGTCGCGGCGGGCCTGGCTAAGAAGGTGGAGGTCCAGCTCGCGTACTCCATCGGCGTCGCGGACCCGGTCTCCGTGATGGTGGACTCCTTCGGCACGGGAAAGCTCGGGGACTCGAATCTGGTGGAGTTGGTCAAAGAGGTCTTCCCGCTCAAGCCCGCGGGCATGATCAAGCACCTCGACCTGCTCCGGCCCATCTTCAAGAAGACCTCCGCGTACGGCCACTTCGGCCGGGAGGAGCCGGAGTTCACCTGGGAGAGGACCGACATAGTGGACAAGCTCAAGGAGAGGGCCGGGCTCTAGCTCCCGTTCAACGTTCAAGGAGAATTCATGCAATACCACATAAAAGACGAGTCGTTGGCCGAAAAGGGGAGGCTCAGGATCGAGTGGGCTGCCAGGTCCATGCCCGTACTTGCGCTCATTGAAGAAAGATTCAAAAAGGAGCGCCCCCTCGAGGGGGTGCGCCTGGCCGCGTGCCTCCCCGTGACCACCGAGACCGCAAAGCTGGCCAGGGTGCTCAAGGCCGGAGGGGCCGAGGTCGCGATCTGCGCGTCCAACCCGCTCTCCACCCAGGACGACGTCGCGGCGTCCCTCGTTATCCACGACGGGATACCGGTCTTTGCGATCAAGGGCGAGGACAACAAGACCTACTACAAGCATATAAACGCGGTTTTGGACTTCAGCCCTGCCTACACCATGGACGACGGCGCAGACCTGGTCAGCGTGCTCCACTCCGAGAGGAAGCACGACCTCAAGAACGTGCGCGGCGGCACCGAGGAGACCACCACCGGGGTGATAAGGCTGAGAGCCCTGGCAGACCAGGGGCTCCTCGCGTACCCCATAGTCGCGGTGAACGACGCGCTCACCAAGCACCTCTTCGACAACCGCTACGGCACGGGCCAGTCCACGGTGGACGGCATCATCAGGGCCACCAACCGGCTCATGTCCGGCTCGGTCTTCGTGGTCGCGGGCTACGGCTGGTGCGGCCGCGGGGTCGCGATGCGGGCCCAGGGCATGGGCGCGCGGGTCGTGGTGACCGAGGTGGATCCCCTGAGGGCGCTGGAGGCGGTGATGGACGGGTTCGAGGTCCTGCCCATGAACGAGGCCGCGAGGGTGGGCGACTTCTTCTGCACCCTCACCGGAGACATCAAGGTCATCGCGAAGGAGCACTTCGAAGTAATGAAGGACGGCGCTATCGTGGCCAACTCCGGGCACTTCAACGTGGAGATAGATATCGACGCGCTCGAGGAGATGTCCCAGGGCAAGAGGGCCATCCGGGACTCGGTTGAGGAATATTCCCTTGCCGACGGGCGCAAGGTATACCTCCTGGCCCAGGGGAGACTTGTGAACCTGGCCGCGGCGGAGGGGCACCCTTCCGCGGTGATGGACATGTCCTTCGCGAACCAGGCGCTGGTCACGGAATTTCTGGCCAGGAACGACGACGGCCTGGAAAACAGGGTCTACACCGTGCCCGAGCACATAGACAAAGAGGTCGCGAGGCTCAAGCTCGCGGCCATGGACATAGAGATAGACACCCTCACCCCGGAGCAACAGGAGTACCTCACCTCCTGGGAGATGGGGACCTAGATATAGGGGGCCCACCCAGGGCCCCTTCCCCCGGCAAGTGGGAGTTTCGCGAAACTAACCCACATCGTGCTCTTACCAAGGGATGCTATGCGCGAACTTGGCCCGGCAAGCGGCACAAAGCGCGCGGCCCTCGTTGTTGTGGCCGCGGCGCTCCTCGCGGTGTTCGCGTGCTACCCCTGGGCCAGGCCCTCCATCACCGTGCCCAGGTACGCGCTGGTGGAGATAGACCCCGCGTCAATGGTCTTCAGGGACGACCTGGACAAGGATTCCCTCTTCAGGGCCGTAGACCTCTCCCTCGCCTACTACGCGAAGCTGCCCCAAGACAGGATCATTTCCTACGGCCCCAGAAAAGTCGCCGTCCATAGGCTGGTGGAGACAATGGAGGCCTTCCGCGCTGCGGTGGACTCCTCCCCCAACTACTGGTCTTTGACCAGGAAGCTGAGGGAGGATTTCAGGGTCTTCCAGGCCCAGGGCCGCGACTTCATGCGCCGGGTGCTCATGACCGGCTACTACGAGCCCCTGCTGCCTGGGAGCCGCAAGAGGAACGCGAGGTTCAGGTATCCCATCTACAAAAAGCCCGACGACCTGAAAAGGGTGCGCCTCGGTAATTTCAGCAAAAAGTTCGGCAGCAAGTACATCATGGCCCGGTGCGAGGGCGCGAGCATTGTGCCCTACTACACCAGAAGGGAGATCGACGAGAAGGGCGCGCTCAGGGGAATGGGGCTGGAGCTCTTCTGGCTGGACGACCCGGTGAAGGTCTTCTTCCTCCACGTGCAGGGCTCCGGCGCGGTGCTCCTGCCCACGGGCGAGGTGGTCCAGGTGAACTACGCGGCGTCAAACGGCAGGCCCTACCGCTCCATCGGGAGGTACATGGTGGAGAACGAATATGTGGCCCTGGAGGATATCACCATGGACTCCATAGTGGAGTACCTCAAGGCCAACCCCGAAAGGATGAAGGAGATACTCCATCACAACGAGAGCTACGTCTTCTTCCGGATAGTGCCCGAGGGGCCGCTGGGGTCTTTGGGGGTGCCGGTTACCCCGGGCAGGTCCATAGCCACGGACCCCAGGCTCTTCCCCAAGGGCGCGCTCGCGTTCATCCGGGGCCAAAAGCCCGTGTTCGACGAGAACCACAATGTCACGGGATGGGAGAAGTTCACCAGGTTCGTGCTGAACCAGGACGCGGGGGGCGCGATAAAGGGCGCGGGCAGGCTGGACCTGTTCATGGGCCGCGGGCCCGAGGCCAAGGGCGCGGCCTCCCGCCTCAAGCACGACGGCGCGCTCTACTTCATTCTTCTGAAGGAGAGCTCATAGCCATTTCGAGCGCGGTATTCCT
>JARFUL010000032.1 GCA_029289015.1 Syntrophobacteria bacterium
GGCAGAGGGAATAAAGATCCTCTACCTGGCCGCGCCCGTGGGTATTCAAGGTGACGAGGGGAGGATCACGGGTATCGAATGTGTCGTCACCAAGCTGACGGAGCCGGATGAGAGCGGGCGCATGCGCCCGGTGGTTGTGGAGGGCTCCGATTTTGTTATTCAATGCGACGCGGTTCTGCCGGCCATCGGCCAGAGGCCCGATGTGGCCTGGGCGGGGGACGGGGCCGCTATAGAGACGGACCCCTGGGGCACCATAGTCGCAGACCCCCACACCATGCAGACCTCCATCCCCCACGTGTTTGCCGGGGGCGACGCGGTCACGGGCCCGGCCACGGTTGTGGAGGCCATTGCTACGGGCCACAGGGCAACCGAGGCGATTCATCGCTATTTGAACAGGGAAGACCTGGAGGAGCTGGCCCGGGAGGTTTCTGCGCGGGAGACGGCGGAAGGGGACTGGCGGGAAGTCCCAAAGGGGCTCGCGAAAGAGGACCGGGCCCACGCGGTCCACAGGGACGCCCAGGAGAGATTGGACTCCTTTGTTGAGGTGAACCGGGGGCTTTTGGAGGAGGACGCGCAGAGGGAGGCCCGGCGCTGCCTGAACTGCGGGATTTGCTGCGAGTGCATGGAGTGCGTCCGGGTTTGCGAGCCAAACGCGATAGACCACCGGATGGAGGCCCAGGAGTTGGAGATCGAGGTGGGCAGCATAATCCTTGCGACAGGCTACGATCTGTGGGACCCCACCCCCATGAAGCAGTTCGGCTACGGCACCTTCCCCAACGTGCTCACCAGCCTCGAGTTTGAGCGTCTCAACAACACCACAGGGCCCACGGACGGCCAGATAATGATGAGGGATGGAAACGGCAACTTCACCGGGCCGCCCGAGAGCGTGGCCATTATTCACTGCGTGGGCAGCCGGGACAAGAACTACCACGAATACTGCTCCCAGGTCTGCTGCATGTATGCGCTCAAGTACGGGCACCTCATCAAAGACAAGGTGGGACACGACACAAAGATCTACGACTTCTATATTGACATGCGCTGCGTGGGCAAGGGGTACGAGGAGTTCTACGCGAGGTGCCAGGAGGAGGGGACCACCTTTATCAGGGGCAAGCCCTCCGAGATTACCGACCGGGCCCTGTCACCAGAGGAGGAGGGCAAGCTCGTGGTCATCAGCGAGGACACCCTCCTGGGCAAGTGCTTTAGGATCCCGGTGGACATGGTGATCCTGTGCGCCGCGATGGAGCCCCGGGAGGACACGTCCAAGGTTGCCCGGATCTTCGGGCTCAGCCAGGGCGCGGACGGGTTCTTCCTGGAGGAGCACCCGAAGCTCGCGCCGCTCTCCACCACGACCAGCGGGGTGTTCCTGGCCGGAGTCTGCCAGGGGCCAAAGGATATTCCCGAGACCGTGGCCCAGGCATCGGGCGCGGCGGCCAAGGCCCTCGAGCTTGCCACCCGTGGCGTGGTGGAGGTCTCCCCCGTGATCTCCTGGATAGACCCGGATGTCTGCGCGGGGTGCCAGACCTGCATCGAGGTTTGTCCCTACTCCGCGATAGACTTTGATATGCGCAGGGGGATATCGGTGATAAACGAGAGTGTGTGCAAGGGATGCGGGAGCTGTTCCGCGGCCTGTCCCAGCGGCGCGGCCCAGACCAGGCATTTCACCAAGAGACAGATATTTTCCGAGATCGACGGCCTTATGGAGGCGTTGTACCAGGTGGGCATCTAACCCTTGTAACGAGGCTATGAACATTTTGAGCGGGGTGGTGGGACCCGGGGCTTCCGCAGCCGGATAAGGTGCGGGTAGCTGACGGCCAAAACCCGGCGGATTACCTGGGACATGTAGGAGGTTGGACATGATCCACATAGAAGAAGCAATATTAGACAGGCGTGTTGGCCAGCCGCAGATCCTGGTGATGGAGGATGAGCCCAGCCTTGCCCAGGGGCTTCAGATGGTTCTCATGGAAGAGGGTTACAGCGTGGACCTGGCCATAACCGGGCAGAGCGCGCTCGCGTCATTCAGAAGGAAGGTCTTTGATCTCCTGGTGGCAGATCTCAGGCTGCCGGATATCGACGGCATGGAGGTGATCAGGCAGGTGAAGCAGAGGCGGCCGGAGACCGGGGTGATCGTCATCACCGGGTACCCGAGTGTCCCCACCGCGGTAAAGGCCATGAAGGTAGGGGCCATCGACTACCTGCGCAAGCCCTTTACGGAGGAGGAGTTCAAGGCGGTGGTGGAGGGCGCGCTGAAGAAAAGCCAGGAGGCCCGCTCCAAGGAAGCCCTGAAGTACTTTGACACGAACGAGGGCAAGCTCATCGAAAAGCAGGAGGTGACGCGGGTCCTGAACCGGATCTCCGAGGATGAGGACTTCTGGCGCGAACTCCTGGAGAGGGGATCGGGCGCGCTCAAGGAATACCGGCTTTCCGGCAGGGCAAAATACAGCATCGTCTGGGGAGACCTGAACTGGCTCCAGAAGAATGTGGGGGAGCTCTCCGAGGAGCAGCTCAAGACATTGTACAAGCGGCTGCAGCGGGAAGCCTGGTGAACCCACCCCCCGGCTTATGTCACTTCCCTGCGGAATGTTGGGGAAACCTGAACCATCATCATAGGATAACTGTTGGCATGGGAGTTGCTTAAAGAATAGAAAGACATACCTCTTCTTCCAGACTCTAAGAAACCTATTTAGCCAAGCTCTAGTTGGACTAGTAACGTTCATAGCTCCACAGCCAATTCTGCCCAGCGGACAACAGGGATAGCGTGACCTAAATGAGACACGATCTGGCTCGAGAGGCGGGCGAAAAATTCGGGGTGGTTGTTATTAACCTGGAGGGCCGGGTCCTTTCGGCCAACCATGTCGCGGAGGACCTTCTGTCCGCAAACCTGGCCCCGGGTCTCAATATCCGGGGCGATGAGCGGCTGGCCGATCTGTTTCTGGGCGAACGATCCCTCGTGGCACAGACCCTGGAGCAGGGGCTGATGAGAAGCGGGGTGCTCACAGGGGAGGGGCTTCCCCGGGAGGGTCTTCTGTTCTGGTCCCTTCCGCTCTTCGAGGGCTACGATAAGGTTGTGGGCGCGGTGGTGACCCTCGTGGGAAAGGGTGAGGCAGACGTCTCCGCGGGGCTCAAGTTTCTCCAGCTAACCCATGAAGATATCATGGATAATCTCCCGGAGGGGGTCTTCGTGGTGAACACCCGCCTCCAGATAACCTATATCAATCGTGCCGCGCAAAAGATAACCGGTTTTTCGGAAAAAGAGGTCCTGGGAAAGCTGTGCTGGGAGGTCTTCAGGAGCAGCCACTGCAAGAAGGGGTGCCCCCTGCAGACCACCATGACCACCGGCGAGTCCCTCCAGGACCGGGAGATAACCCTGACCACCAAGTCTGGCGAGAAGAAGCTGATCGTTGTGAGCACCTCCCTCATCAGGGAGAAGAACAACATAATCCAGGGCTGCATCCAGGTCTTCAGGGACATGAGCGGGCTCAGGCCCTCTCCCGACGCGGCCGCGTCCAGGTACATCTACGCTGACATCGTGGGCAACTCTCCTCAGATGAAGCGTATTTTCAGTATATTGCCCGAGATAGCCTCCACCGACACAAGCGTGCTGATCCAGGGAGAGTTCGGCACGGGCAAGGAGCTGGTCGCGAGGGCGGTCCACCAGGGAAGCCCCAGAAAGGACGGCCCCTTTGTCGCGGTGAACTGCTCCGCGCTCACAGAGACACTGCTGGCCTCGGAGCTTTTCGGCCACGAGCGCGGATCATTTACCGGCGCGATATCCACCAAGGTGGGGAGGTTCGAGCTGGCCAAAGGGGGAACCCTCTTCCTGGACGAGATAGCCGAGGTCAAGCCCGAGATACAGGTCAAGCTGCTGAGAGTCCTGGAGGACAAGTCCTTTGAGAGGGTGGGGGGAACCCGCAAGATCGCCATGGAGGCAAGGATCATCGCGGCCACCAACCGCAACCTGTCCGAGGCCATAAAGGAAGGGTCGTTCCGCGACGACCTCTATTTCCGGCTCTCCACGGTGCCCATCTATCTCCCGCCGCTCAGGGAGAGGCCCGGGGACATACCTCTGCTGGTGCAGTATCTCATCGAGAAGTTCAACACCAAGCTGGACAAGAATGTCCGGGGCATAGACCCCAAGGTCCTCAGGTGGTTCTGTAAATACAGCTGGCCGGGGAATGTTCGAGAACTTGAACACGTCATCGAGTACTGCTTTGTGTTTGTAAAGGGACGGGTGATTACGGAGCGCCACCTGCCGCCCAAGGAGGACGGTACCCGCTACGGTGAGGAGATTGAATTTATAGATACGGGGCTCAGCCCTCTTCAGGAAGCGGAAAAATCTATGATTATCAAGGCCTTGGAGGTTACCGGCGGCAAGAGGCAGGAGGCCGCGGAAATTTTGCAGATATCTCGCGGCTCCCTGTGGCGAAAAATGAGGCTTTACAACATAAATTACGATTGAGTCTCATATGTTAAACATATGTCCAAATATCGCGACAACCTATTCCCTCGTATTATTAAACACCTAGCAATTTGGCCTTTTATGTGTCTCTAAATTTGAACATTCCTACCTGGCAGGTATAGTTTATTTTGTGGGACATTACAACACCTCGTAATAATTGCAAAATTCCCAAAGAACCCCGAAAACGTTCCATCCTTGACCCATCCCGGGCCGCTCTTCCCACCCAGCGGATGCTGACCTCCTAAGCGATTGCCAACAATCACAATAGGTTACCAACTTTGGCCGCGCTCTTGCCTCTATGGACTAACAGAGGTCCAGAACCTAGCTTAAAGGAGGGAGCGGCAATGAGCATACCTGTTGGAAGGATGGATGATATCCTGGAACGCTACACCCCCAGCCCGGAGCATCTGATCAGCGCGCTCCAGGACATCCAAGAGGAGTTCCACTACGTGCCCAAGGAGGCGCTGGAGGCGGCCTGCGACCACATGGGCGTCTCCCGCTCACAGGGGTGGGCTGTGGTCACATTCTACAAGTTGTTCAGGCTCACACCGCCGGGGAAACACCATCTGAGCATATGCACCGGCACCACCTGCTATGTGAATCACAGCTCAAAAGTAGTCGACACCCTCAAGGAGGAGATCGGCCTGAACGGTGGTGACGATACATCCAAAGACGGCCTCTTTACCCTGGAGGAGTTCCACTGCATGGGTCTTTGCCACATGGGACCGGTGATGAAGGTGGACGATGATTATTTAGGCCGCCTCGATCCGGAAAGGGCCGTTGAGGCAGTAGATGCCTTGAAGGAAAAGGAAGGTGCCCATCATGGGAACAAAGAAGATTAAAGCGATTGAGAAGCTTGGAAAAAAGGGCCAAGAGACCCTCTTCCCTGATGAGATGAGAATAACGGTGGGGCTTTCCACCTGCGGAGTGGCCGCGGGGGGCAACAAGGTCTTTGCGGCCTTGAGAAAGAGTGCGGACGAGGAGGGGCTCAAGGTTCACATCGAGCCGGTGGGTTGTGTGGGGCTCTGCTTTGAGGAGCCGCTGGTCAACGTATACAAGCCCGAATATCCAATGGTGACCTACGCGAAGGTCGACTCAGAGATGGCCCGGGCCATTGTGAAGGAGTTGGCCGGGGGGAAGGTTCCCGCGTCAGGAGCCATCTACCGCCAGGACGTGGTGGAAAACCCCCTGAATGGCAGAGTGGTCTCCCTCGTCTCCAACTCCGTGCCCAAGGAGCTTGAAAGCATC
>JARFUL010000033.1 GCA_029289015.1 Syntrophobacteria bacterium
GCGAGAACCAGAACCAGGTAAAGGACGCGACCATCGCGCCCTCGCTCCACAAGCTTAACGAGCTCCTGGACAAGGGGGAGTCCGGCATACTGATCCTCGGGCTCCAGAGGCCCAGGGAGGAAGGCATTGCCCTCATCGAGAAGATCACCTCCACCCACCCGGAGCCGGAAATCCTGGCCGTAACGGAGGTGGAGGTGGGGTACAAGTTCAGCGAGCTCATCCGCGCGGGGGTCAGCGACTTCATAGTTCTTCCCCTGGAGCACGACGAGCTTGAGGCCAAGATCGCGCGGATCGCGAGGGAGAGGGTCCTCAGGGAGGAGCTTCTGAAGCTCTCCATCGAGGACAGCCTCACCGGCCTCTACAACAGGAGGATGCTGGACGCGAACCTCCACAAGGAGGTCAACAGGGCTCACCGCCAGGGGTTCTGGCTCTTCCTCGTGTTCCTGGACGTGGACAGGTTCAAGACCTTCAACGACCTCTACGGGCACCTCACCGGAGACGAGCTCCTCATCTCCCTGGCCGACGTACTGAGGAAGAACATCCGGGAGAACGTGGACGTGCCCTACCGGTTCGGCGGCGACGAGTTCGCGGTCACCATCTCCCACACCTCCGAGGCCGAGGCCTTCATGATTGCAGAGAGGTTCCGCAGGGGGTTCAACGCGCTGGACATGGCCCCCACCTCGCTCTCCCTGGGCATAGCCGAGTCGAGGCCCCACCCGGATGGGTACATCAAGGCCGCGGAAGACCTCCTGAGAAGGGCGGACAGGGCGCTCTTCCAGGCCAAGAGGGAGGGGGGCAACCGCACGGTGCAGGCCAGGGACTCCTATGACGATGCCTCGGTGAAGGAGTACGGGGACGGGCTCCTGGTGGAGAGCTAGGGGTTCTGGTTCAGGGATCGGGCAATTCTGAGATAGAAAACAGCCCAAAAATCGCGGCCTCCCTTTCTACCTAGACCTACATTTCCCCATCAATCCGAGTTAAAATATCTGGGTAGCCTCGACATAAAGGGCTGAAGCCCGGGCATACCCGGGAAAATGTTGTCTCCCTGTAAGGATCAACCCCTTCAGCCAGACTCTTCATAGAGACCAAAACCCCAAGGCAAACTTAACCCATCATCAATATCCCAAGGAGCATCATATGGATACGGGCGCTGGCAATTCCTCGATAAATCTCATGATAGGCGGGGAGGCCGGCCAGGGGCTCGCCACGGTGGGGCAGATCCTGGCAAAAAGCCTGGTAAGGGCCGGCGCGAGGGCATAAATTCGGACGGCAGCCTTGACGGCGGAAGGGTCGCGACCTAAAATTACTAATAATCGTTATCAATCTACGCCCAACCGCCCAATTTCAGGAGGCTCCTCTGTCCGGTCCCCGAGAAACCAGAATGACCCGCCAGGGCAAGATGATTCTGGAGACGCTTAAGAGCGCGGGCACCCATCTCACCGCGGATGAGGTCTATGACTCAGTAAAGAAGTCCGTGCCCAGGATAAGCCTGGCCACGGTCTACCGCAACCTGGAGAAGCTCACGGAGCACGGCCTGATCCAGCGGGCGGGCAGGGGCGCGAAGAGGCGGTACGACGCGAGGCTCGACCGCCACTACCACATCCGGTGCATTCTTTGCGACGCGCTGGACGACCTTCCCCCGAGCCCGGTGGTGGAGGTGGAGGCCGGCTACTGGGACAACACCGGCTTCGACGTGCTGGGCCACGAGCTGGAGTTCGTGGGCATCTGCCCGGATTGCAGGAAGAAGGGGCACGACTACGTGCCAGTGCGCTCCTTCCAGGTGAGGAGGTAGCCCGGGAGGCCGCGGCGGTCCAGCCATTTCTTAATAAAGACGAAGCATTTCGGCATGTTAAAAGGATAAAGGAGGGGTGACGTGGCATCGCTAAAAGGATCGCAGACGGAAAAGAACATCATCACCGCGTTCGCGGGCGAGTCCCAGGCCAGAAACCGCTACACCTTCTTCGCGTCCAAGGCGCGCAATGAAGGCTTTCACCAGATATCCTTCATCTTCAGCGAGACCGCGGACCAGGAGAAGGAGCACGCGAAGAGGCTCTTCAAGTTCCTGGAGCGCGGCATGGCCCAGGTCTCCGCGGAGTTCCCCGCGGGGGTCATAGGGGCCACGGTGGAAAACCTCAAGGAGGCCGCGGCCGGTGAGAACCACGAGTGGACCACCATGTATCCCGAGTTCGCCCGGGTGGCCAGGTCCGAGGGTTTCGAAGAGGTGGCCGACGCGATGGAGGCCATCGCGGTGGCGGAGAGGCAGCACGAGAGGAGGTACCTGTACCTGGCCGCGAACATCGAGCAAGAAAGGGTCTTCAAACGGGAGGAGAAGGTGGTGTGGCGGTGCCTGAACTGCGGCTACATCCACGAGGGGGAGGACGCGCCGGAGCTCTGTCCCGCGTGCATTCATCCCCAGGGATACTACGAGCTGTTGGGCGAAAACTGGTAGGTCTATTGGGAAGGTCCCAGGGGTCCGACACCAAAGAGATGGAGAAGGGGAGAAAATGGAAAAGTTCGGTTCTGTTGACGCGCTCTTGGATTTTGCCATAGAGAAGGAGCAGGAGGCTGCGGACTTCTACGCGAGCCTGGCCGGCAAGATGGATAAACCCTGGATGCGCGAGGTCTTCGAGGACTTCGCCAGAGAGGAGACAAAGCACAGGGATAAGCTCGTGGCCGTAAAGGAGGGCCAGTTCCTCGTGCCGGCCCAGGATAAGATAGTGGACCTCAAGATCGCGGAATACGTCACGGAAAAGGCGCCCAGCGCGGACATGGAATACCAGGAGGCGCTGATCCTGGCCATGAAGCGGGAGAAGGCCGCGTTCAAGCTCTACACCGACCTGGCCGAGATCACGGACGACGAGAACGTGAAGAACACCATGCTGGCCCTGGCCCAGGAGGAGGCCAAGCACAAGCTCTGGGTCGAGACGGAGTACGACAAGGTAGTGCTCACGGACAACTGATCCGGCCCTCGCCACCTTCCCGGAGGCCCGGACAGTGATACCCGGGAAAGAGAGGGGCCACCCTCTTTGCAAAGGAGGTAAACATGGCGGAAAGACTCCAGATATATAAGTGCGGGGTGTGCGGAAACATCGTCGAAGTGGTGCACGGGGGCAAGGGCACCCTGGTCTGCTGCGGCAAGGAGATGGTCCTGTTTACGGAGAACACCATGGACGCTGCCAAGGAGAAGCACGTCCCTGTGATCGAGAAGATCGACCGCGGCTACAAGGTTTCCGTGGGCTCCGCGGCCCACCCCATGGAGGAGAAGCACTACATCGAGTGGGTGGAGCTGATCGCGGGGGGCAAGGCCTACAGGCAGTTCCT
>JARFUL010000034.1 GCA_029289015.1 Syntrophobacteria bacterium
GTGGGCGGCGCGCCGGTGGTCACCTCCGTTGCCCCCGCGGCTGCTCCGGCCCCGGCCCCCGCGGTCGCGGCTGGAGAGACCCCCATCGAGGCCCCCATGCCCGGCATGGTGATCCGCTACGAGGTCGCGGCGGGCGACTCGGTGAGCGCGGGCGACACTGTGATGATTCTCGAGGCCATGAAGATGGAGAACTCCATCACCACGCCGGTGGACGGCAGCGTAAAATCCATAAACTTCAAGGAGGGCGACTCCGTTGCCAAGGGCGACATCCTCGTTGTCATAGGCTGAGGAGCTTCGTACCAAAACGGCCTCTGTCCCCCGGTGTGAAGCCGCGCTGCGGGCGGAGGCCGATTCTTTAAGGAAGCCTCTGGTGGAGCTGGAAATACCATACCGGAACGATACGCTCAGGTGCGAGCTTCCCGAAGGCTGCTCCATATTTAGGGCCGGGCCCAGGCGCGCCCGCGCAAAGGACGAGAAGAGAGAGATCCTCAGGGCGCTGAAAAGCCCGCTCGGGGGTCCAAGCGCGCCCGAGTTCTTCGCGAGGTTCAAGAAGCCGCTGGTCCTGGTGAACGACGCGACCCGGCCCACCCCCACCGCAAAGATCCTCGAAGTGCTCGGGGAGGAGGTGGACCTCTCCCGCGCCCGGTTCAAGGTGGCCGCGGGAGGCCACGAGCCGCCGGGCGAAGACGGCTACCGTTCCATCTTCGGCCCGCTGTGGCCCGGGGTGGAGCCCAGGGTTTCCTGCCACAACGCGAGGGACGCGATCAAGCTCAAGAATGTGGGCTATACTGAGCGGTCCACCGAGGTGCTGGTGAACGTGGACGGGCTGGTGGCCGAGGCCCTCGTGGTCATCGGCTCGGTGGAGCCCCACTACTTCGCGGGGTACACGGGAGGCGCAAAGTCGCTCATACCCGGGATCGCGGGGCTAAAGACCATCGTGATGAACCACGCGCTCGCGATGGACCCGGCCGCGGCCCCCCTGGCCACCGCGGGAAACCCGCTCAGGGAGGACCTGGAGGACGCGACGGAAATCGCGTTTGGCTACCTCGATCTCTTCTCCATCCAGGCGGTGCCCGACAGGGACCACCGGGCTTTCAAGGTCTTTGCCGGGGGGCTCAAGGAGTCCTTCGAAGCCGCACTGCCCGTGGCCAGGGAGCTCTTCTCAGTGCCCGTGCCCGAGAGGTTCGACGTGGTGATCTCCGTGGCCCGCGCGCCCATGGACTCGAACCTCTACCAGTCCCAAAAGCCCATTGAGCACGCGAAGGCCGCGGCAAAGGAAG
Organism: Syntrophobacteria bacterium; assembly: GCA_029289015.1. Taxonomy (GTDB): domain Bacteria; phylum Desulfobacterota; class Syntrophobacteria; order JARFUL01; family JARFUL01; genus JARFUL01. The sequence continues at coordinate 1,281 of JARFUL010000034.1, forward strand.
ACGGGGTGATCATTCTCGTGATGCGCTGCCCGGACGGCGGGGGCGGGGGCGCGGGGTTTCGGGAGCTTCTGGGCGAAGCCAGGACACGGGAGGAGTGGCGAAATCTCTTGGCCGGGGACTACCGGCTGGGCTACCATAGAATAGTCAGGAACATGGCCTTCACCGAGAAGGGCACGCTGCTGGGGATCAGCGAGGTGGAGCCCGAATATCTGGAGAGGCTCTTTGTTACGCCCGCGGGCTCGCTCCAGGACGCTTTGGACATTGCCTTGTCCAAAAAAGGCAAAAACGCGTCCATCCTCGTGCTTGACGACGCGAGCCTCACGGTGCCGCACATCCAAAGATAAACGCCGGAGACTGTTCCGGCTCTGAAAAGGAGAGGTTCACATGGCCATAGGCAGAGCCAAGATAACCATAGTGGGCGCGGGGTTCGTGGGAGCCACGGCCGCGCACTGGGCCGCGGCCAAGGAGCTGGGCGACGTGGTGCTGGTAGATATTATTGAAGGCCTGCCCCAGGGCAAGGGGCTCGACCTCGCGCAGGCCGGGCCGGTGGAGGACTTCGACGCGAACATCGTGGGCACCAACTCCTACGCGGAGACCGAGGGCTCCGACATCGTGATCATCACCGCAGGCATCGCGCGCAAGCCCGGCATGAGCAGGGACGATCTCATAGGCATCAACCTCAAGATCGTGGGCGAGGTCACGGAAAGCGTGGTGAAGCTCTCCCCGGACGCGTATCTCATCATCGTGTCCAATCCCCTGGACGCGATGACCTACGCCGCGTACAAGAAGTCCGGCTTCCCCCCGAACAGGGTCATGGGCATGGCCGGGGTGCTCGACTCCGCGAGGATGGCCACCTTCATAGCGAGGGAGCTCAACGTGTCGGTGGAGAACGTGTCCGCGTTCGTGCTGGGCGGCCACGGCGACACCATGGTGCCGCTGCCCAGGTTCACCACCGTCGCGGGCATACCCATCACCGAGCTTCTCCCCAAGGAGAGGATCGACGCGATCTGCCAGCGCACCGCTTCCGGCGGCGCGGAGATAGTGTCGCTTCTCAAGACCGGGTCCGCGTACTACGCGCCCGGCGCGGCCGCGGTGCGGATGGCCGAGGCCATCCTCAAGGACAAGAAGATGATCCTGCCGTGCTGCGTTCACCTGTCCGGCCAGTACGGCGTGGACGGCTACTTCGTGGGGGTCCCGGCCAAGCTCGGCGCGTCCGGCGTGGAAGAGGTGATCGAGATCAGGCTGGACGACGAGGAGAAGGCCGCGTTCGCAAAGTCCGTGGACGCGGTGAAGGAGCTTTCAGCCATCGTGGACCAGAACCTCTGATGGCCAAAACCGGGGGCGCGGCCCCGCCGCGCTTCCGGGAGGAACAGATCCGTAAACCGCCTCCGAGAGCCGCACCCTGAAGGGGCCTGGCCTTATGCCGCGTCCTTTGGAGAAAACAATCTACGTGGGCACCGCGGGCTGGTCCTACAAGGACTGGGAGGGGACCGTATACCCGCGGGGAGCGCCCAAATCCTTCGACAGGCTCGCGTTCATCTCCTCCCTCTTCGACCTGGTGGAGGTGAACGTCACCTACTACAGGATAGTGCCGCGGGCCACCGCGGCCTCGTGGCTCGAGCGCACGGAGCCGTCCTTTCTCTTCTCCATAAAGCTCCACCAGAGCTTCACCCACGCGAGGGAAGGGTCCACCCCCCGCGACGAGCGGGAGATGAAGCTCCTTCTGGATACGGTGATGGCCGAGGGAAGGCTCGCTGCGCTCCTGGCCCAGTTTCCCCAGTCGTTCCACAACACCGAGGAGAACAGGAGGAAGATCGCCCGGTTGGCCGAGACCTTCCGGGACTATCCCCTCGCGCTCGAGGTCCGCCACTTCTCCTGGGGAAAGGGGCCTGTGCCGGATTTCTTCAGCTCCCTGGGCGCGGCCTTGGTAAACATCGACCAGCCGGAGATCCGCGGGCTCCTCGGCCCCTCTTCCCATGTCACCTCGGACTTTGCCTACTTCCGGTTCCACGGGCGAAATAAAAATAGTTGGTTCAGCTCAAAGGGAGGGGTGGACGCGCGCTACGACTATCTTTATTCCCAGGAGGAGCTCGTGGAGCTTAAGGACGGGGTAGAGAGCGCCGCGAAGAGGGCCGAAAGGACCCTGGTGGTCTTCAACAACCATTACAGGGGCAAGGCCGCGGCTGGCGGCCTCATGCTCGCCAGGATGCTGGGCAAGCCCGCGGCCGCGCGGCCGGACGGCATAAGGGAGCTCTTCCCAGACGAGCCAGACGCGAGCCCCGCGGGCAAAGGCCCAAAGGAGCCCTGAGGCCCGCGGCCCGGTCTCTCCCCGGGGCTGCCGAATGTCCAAAAAGCCGCGAGACCTCGATAAACCCTTGCGCGAAACCCCGTTGTAGGCCAGAATTTGTTCCCGGAGCCTGAGCATGGATAAGGAAAAGCGCGCCCAGAGGAGCTTCAGACTCATTCTTCTCGAGCTTTCGTTGCCCAAGGAGCTCTTTGAGAAGAACATGGCCGCGCGCGGCGTGGACTCGAAGAGGCTGGGCCGGTTTCTCAAGAGGATGCCGGTGGTGGTCCGCCGCGGCCTGGACGCGAGAGCCGCGAAGAGATACCGGGACGTGTTCAGCGAAGCGGGCGCGAAGGTCATAATCGACGAGGAGAAGAGGGTCGAAGAGGACGAGATCCTCGTGCTTCCCCCCTTTGAACCGGACATCACCCCCAAGCCGGACCGCATCCCCGTATGGCTCATAATGGCCGCGCTGGTGGCCGCTCTCTCGCTGGTTTTGTACATATTCTACCCCAAGGACTACCGGTTGAGAGTCACGCTGAGCCCCGGTGACAAGGCCTACTACACCTACTCCTCAAAGACCGTGTCAAAGCTATTCAAGCGGCGCACCCGCAATCCGGACGCCACGGTGGTGATCACCGCGGACATGAACCTCTACCAGGAGGTAAAACGCGAAAACCAGGGCATCCTGGACCTGGAGGTCCGGCTGGAGCACGTGGACCTGGACCTGGAGGTGAAGACCCGCTCCCTCATGGACCACTCCCGGGTGGACAAGCGGCTGAGGGAGACGGAGAAGGGCCTTCAGGGGCGCGTGCTGACCTACCGGATCGACCGCCGGGGCCGGCTGGTTTCAGCCTCGTCGACCGGCCGGTCCGCGGACTACAAAGATCAGGTGGTCCGGCTGATAGAGAGGGCGCTTTTGGGGATCGAGCTGCCTGAGAAGTCGGTGAACAAGGGGCAGTGGTGGACCTCCCGCTTAGCGGACAACCGCTACTACTTCATGGAGTTCATCCGCGTGGAGCGGCTCAAGGGCAGAAAGTGCGCGCTCATCGAGGTGGCCACCCGGAAGTCCCCGCTCGCGGAACCGAGAGGAACACCCGATACCGGGAGGGTGAAGAGCGAGGTGCGGGTGAACGGCCGGGTCTACCTCGACCTGGCCACCGGCAGGGTTGTGCTGATGGACTCGGAGATGACCTCGGTCCAGAAGAAGGTCCCAGTGGGCAAAGAGGGCACCGCGTTCGTGGTGCTCACCGAGGGCAAAGTCCGCCTCGAGCTCGAGTAGCGGGCCTTGTAAACCCCCGCGAACCTCTCCCCGGGTCCCCCTATTCGAGCCCGCCCGTCAGGTTGAAGATGGAGTATGACTTTGGGGGCTTCATTCTCTTATAGCCCTCAAAGAGCCGCCGCAACTCCCCCCGGGCCGCCCTTTCGTGGCTCAGGTCTATGATAAAGGAGCGAAGGCCCATTTCCCTTATCTCCCTGAGATGGCCGAAGAGACACAAGGGCCTTTGCTCATAGACCAGGCTCAGCCCCCCTTTGGCCTCCGCGACGAGCCTCTCGCCCTTCGGGCCGCTCAGCTCGGCCTTTTTGCCGGAAAAGGGTTTGAACCGGGAGACGAGAAGCGGCGGCCTCGCGTAGATGGAGACCACCGGCTCCGCGCCCCTGCCTCCCCTCAGCGCGTCCCCCAGCGTGTCGAGGTCGGCCTCGAGGCTGAGGACCTGGGAGTCCATGCCCAGCTCCAACGCCGCGCACAGCCCGGCCCCGCTCAAAACGTTGAGGGTGTAATCGCCCATGAGCCGCCCGGCGCAGCCCTCAAAAAGCTCGAGGTGGCCGACGTTGGCCACGAGAAACCTCTCTATGCCCATCTGGGCCAGCTCCCCGATTACCACCGCGTACCCCTTGAGGCTCTCCTCGAATATCACCGGCGGAAGCCCCACCCCCAGCCTCGGGCCCGCCTTTCTTATGGTCTTGACCCTTCCCGTGAGCCTTCTCAGCTCGCCCAGCCCCCCGCAGAGGAAGACCCCGTCTGCCGGAAGGGCCAGGGCCTCGCGCAGCGCGTCGACGCGGCCCACCTTGATGTAGAGCCGCTCCTCGCCGGGCTCGCGTCTCCTGGGGCATCCGTCGAGTATGGACCGCCACCTCTTGGGCTCCCTCGCGCTCTTTTGCACCTTGATGAGCCGCCGGGCCTCGGCCTCCCACCTGCGGCTCGCGTCGGTCCTAGAGACGAGAAAGAGGTTCGCGCCGGGCCCAAGCCCCCTGTCCGGCCTGATGTTGACCCTGTCCCCCGCGCGGGCCTCTCCCACCCGCTTTTTCTCCACGGTGATCTCTCTCACCCTGAAGGCCCTTTGCTCCTTCGGTTTGCCTGTCTCGGGCCTCAGCACGTCGCCCTTTCTGAAGGGCTGGCGAACCTTGATGAGCGCGCGGTCCCCCTTTTGGCCCGCGACCCTGGCGACCAGCCTGCCGGACGCGCCGCTCAGGTGGGGGATAAGCACCCCGGGGCTCGTTTCGGCCATGAGATGGCCCGTGGAGAGCCTCCTCCCGGAGAGGCTTCCTAATAGCTCCTTCGCGTCCTTGACCCTGGAAGCGAGCTCGTCTTCCCGCGCGTCGAGCACGGAGCGGTAGGCCGCGACCACCCCGGCCACGTAGTCGGGCCGCTTCATCCTGCCCTCTATCTTGAGCGCGCGGATCCCCAGCTCTTTGAGCCCGCGCGCGTGCTCTATGAGGCTCAGGTCTGCCGCGGAGAGGTAGCGGCCCTTGTGCGCGCCCTTCCTGAAGAGCCTCCGGCAGGGCTGGGTGCACAGCCCCCGAAGCCCGGACTTTCCCCCGTAGAAGCTGGACGCGAGGCACAGCCCCGAGATGGAGAAGCAGAGCGCGCCGTGGACGAAAACCTCCAGGTCCACCCCCTCTATCCGCGCCGCGGCGCCGACCTCCTCGAGGCTCATCTCCCTGGCCAGGACCACCCGGGTGAACCCCATCTTTTTTAGGGCCGCAACCCCCGCGGAGTTGTGGGCCGCGAAGAGGGTGGAGGAGTGGAGCGGCAGGCCGGGGAAGTGGCGGCGGGCGAGGTGGTAGACGCCGAGGTCCTGGACGATGAGGCCGTCCACGGGGAGCGCGGCCAGAAAGTCGAGGGCTTCCATCACCCGGCCGAGCTCCCGGCCCTTAACCAGGGAGTTGAGCGCGGGGTAGACCTTGACCGAGCGGCTGTGCGCGAACCTCCTGGCAGCTCCGGCCTCGTCCAGGGTGAACTCCGCGAAGGATCTCCGCGCGCTCAGCCCCTCGAGCCCGAAGTAGACCGCGTCTGCGCCCGAGGCCACCGCGGCCGCGAGGGAGGCCATGTCGCCCGCAGGTGCCAGGAGTTCTACCTTTGCCATGGCAGGTTCAATCGTCGAGGGATTCAAGCCGGGACGCAAGGGACCAGAGCGCGCGGGCCGCGGCCTCGAGCAAAGCCCCGCCCTTCTCAGGGGACGCGGCCCCGGGGTCGCCCCATACCCCGCCGGGCCAGTACCTTCTCTTGTCCCTCACCAGGATATGCTTCGGGAAGGTGGGATATTCCTCGGCCGCGCGGCCCTTTACCAGGTGGGGGGCGAAATGGAGCACAAGGGAGGTCTCCACCTCCCCCGCGTGGGAGTCGCGTTCGGTCTCAGCGATCTCGGCCCACGCGGGCCCGGCAAGGTCCAAGAGGGAAGCCACCGCGACCTTAATATCCTCGAGCTCCGAAAGGAGCTCTTCCCCGGCCTCCACCAGCGCGGCCATGTGGGTTCCCCCCGCGTGGCCCGAGAGCAGGATGAAGTTCCTGAGCCCCTGGCGGTAAAAGTCATGGGCCAAATCTTTCACCAGGCCCCTCAGGGTGTTGCCCCGGATGGAGACCGTGCCCGGGTGGTTGGCGGTGGACCTGCACATCCCGTAGGGCACCGCGGGCGCGACAAAGAGGTCCCCCAGCCTGGACGCGGCCCTGGCCGCCTTTTCCGCGGTCATGGTGTCGGTCGCGAGGGGAAGATGGGGGCCGTGCTCCTCCAGGGAGCCGAAGGGGATGACAATACTCCTCGTCTTTTCGAGCCCCCCTGCAAACTCATCCATTGTCAGCTCTTCGATGATCATGGGACACGGTCCTTCAGGGTCAAGGCTTCCAAGCGTCCAAATCCCGCGCCAGTGCATCTTAACAGCCTTTTAAAATTGAGACAAGGCCGGCCTTTAGATGGAAACAGCTTGAACCAAAGGGCTCCTAAACGATAATATAACTCACCAATATCATACGGGGGAGGACCGCTTAATGAAAGTCGCGTACTTCACCATGGAGATCGGCCTGAGTGAGAACCTCCCCACCTATTCCGGTGGGCTGGGCATCCTGGCCGGAGACCACGTCAAGTCTTCCGCGGATTTGGGTGTACCGCTGGTCGCGGTGACCCTGCTCTACAAGAGAGGCTACTTCGTCCAGAACCTCACCCCGGATGGAGACCAGCTGGAGCTCTACCCGCTCTTCGACCCCCGGGCCTTCATGGAGCCGCTGCCCCTCAAGATACGCCTCAACCTCTACGGGCGCACCGTAGCGGTGGGGGTCTGGAAGCACAACTACAAGGGCATGAAATCCTCGGTGCCGGTCTACTTCCTCGACACGGACCTCTCGGACAACACCGAGGAGGACCGGCTCATCACCCAGTATCTCTACGGCGGGGACGATCACACCCGCATCACCCAGGAGGCGGTGCTCGGAATAGCCGGGCCCCAGGTTCTCAAGAGGCTGGGCGAGAAGGTCTCCACCTATCACATGAACGAGGGCCACGCCGCGTTTTTGACCCTGCATCTACTGAACGAGCTGGGGGACATTGACGCGGTGAGGAACCTGTGCGTGTTCACCACCCACACCCCGGTCCCCGCGGGCCACGACACCTTCTCCTACGACCTGGCCAGGGAAGCGCTGGGGGACTTTTTGCCCGCGAATATCAAGGAGCTCGCGGGCACGGACAAGCTGAACATGACCCTTTTGGCCCTCAACCTTAGCCGCCACGCCAACGGGGTGAGCGAGCTCCACGGCCAGGTCTCCAGGGAGATGTTCCCCGGCTACGACATCGGCCACGTGACCAACGGGGTCCACCACCTCACCTGGACCGGCCCGGAGTTCAAGAACCTCTTCGACCAGTTCATGCCCCACTGGCGGGAATACCCCGAGGTTCTGGCCACCGCGCACCGCATCCCGGACGAGCTGCTCGTCCAGGCGAAGCTCAAGGCCAAAAGGAGGCTCATCAACTATGTAAACTCCTTTACCAACGCGGGCCTCTCCGAGGAGTTCCTCACCGTGGTCTTCGCTCGCCGGGCCGCGGCCTACAAGAGGGCCACGCTCTTCTTCTCAGACATGGAGAGGCTGCTCAACCTGTCCAAGGTCCGGGTGCAGTTCATCTTCGCGGGCAAGGCCCACCCCAAGGACGGCGCGGGCAAGGAGCTCATCAAGGAGATAATCCACGAGGGCATGAGGTACGAGGGCAGGCTGAAGCTCGTCTACCTGGAGAACTACGCGATGTGGCTGGGCGCGCTCCTCACCGCGGGCTCGGACATCTGGCTCAACAACCCCCGAAGGCCCAGGGAGGCCTCGGGCACCAGCGGGATGAAGGTCTGCTTCAACGGCGGGATAAACATGTCGGTGCAGGACGGCTGGTGGCGGGAGATATGCAGGCACAGGGGCAACGGCTGGGCCATCGGCGACGACGAGGACACCCCGGACGAGGAGACCTCGCAGGACTTCTACGACGTTCTGGAGGACGCGGTGAACACCTACTACGTCAACCAGGCCAAGTGGATAAACATCATGAAGAACTCCATCGCGGAGTGCTGCCCCTATTTCAACACCCACCGCATGGTTAAGGAGTACGCGGAAAAATTCTACCTATGAGCCGCTTCCCCAGCCCGGGCATACGAGCCGGAAGACGCGGCTCTCTCTAGTCTCGCGCAAGCCCCAAAAACCTCCTCGGGTTTAGCTCATAGATGTGCCTCAGGGTGTCTTCGTCCAGCCCGAGACCGTTCAGGTAGCCTATCTCCTCGGTCTTTTTCTCCCCCAGGCTAGAGAAGAACTGCTCGATGAGGATGCTCGTATACCTTCTTTTTTCCAGGAGATTCCTGTAGCCCGTCAGCATCCGGGAGATGTAGATTGTATCCTCCCGGGGATTTTCGGTGAGCACCATGTCCGCGCCGAAGAGGAACCTCGTCTTGTATCTTCGGATGAGCTCCCCTATGAGGGAGGTGCGGCTGGAGATGAACTCCAGCGAGGGGTAAGCATACTCAAAGTACCCGAGGCTCACGTCGGCATACACGTTTGGGTAGTTATCGAAGAGCTCCCTGATCCTTGCGGGCGTGATAAGCGACATCGCGAAGTGGGGCAGGTTGACCACCAGGTTGGGATGCGCGTCAAGGAGCCTCTTCAGCTCGGGCCAGTAGAGTCTCGCGTTCGCGTGGAACACAACGGGAATCCGGTTCTTCTCGCAGTAGGAGTAGACCCCCATGAGATGGGGAGCGTCCAGCGGTATCTTGAACCGGGTGTAGAAGTCGTAGTGGCCGTTGTAGAGCTTGAGCCCGGTGCCGCCCCTTTCAATGAAGCCCTTGAGCTTTTCAAGCATGTCTATATCGTCGGGCGCGAAGGTCGCGAAGCCGAAAAAGACGCCCAGGTGTCTCTTTTGTATCTCTAAGATCTCTTCGTTGTTCGCGTCCGGGTCGGTGAACCCTTTTTTACTATCCTGGACATCGCCCAGGAGCTCCTCCGGGCTCGCCACAAGCATCATGCCGGATACGCCGGCCCCGGCCATCGCGCGCAAAAGCTTCGGCACGCATTTTATCGACTCCACGTGCTCGTGCGCGTCTATTATCCTGAACTTATCCGCCCGGACCCTTGGGGCCTCTTTGGGCGCTCCGGCCCCGGCCCTGCCCCCAAGAGCGAAGAGCGAGATGAGAAGGATCGCGAGGATTCTCGGTTTCATGAAGCCTCTAGGAGCCCGGGTGAATTCATGGGAAAGCCC
>JARFUL010000035.1 GCA_029289015.1 Syntrophobacteria bacterium
CTCGACGCGGAGGGCGCAGACCGCCTGACGCCGCACTACTCAAGGGGTATAAAGGGGGAAGACATACAGCGGGCGAGCCTCATCCTGTGCATGGAGCCCTGGCACGCTGAGGAGGTCCTGGAGCTGGAGCCCGACGCGAAGGACAAAACCTTCCTCCTGGGGGAGTTCGCCGAAGGGGAGCCCCAGCCCCTGACCCTGGCTGATCCCTACGGCAAGCCCTCGCCGTTTTACCGCGCGTTTTTCGCGCTTTTGGACAAGTCCATGGAGGGTCTGACGGAGGCCCTTGAGAAGACCCTTTAGCCCTTCTTTCCCCCGGTCCCGGCAAACCACCTGATCTGGCGGCAGATCCCCCGGACGATCTTCACCTCCCTCGCGGTGATCCCCCTTCTTCTCAGGAAGTAGCGGATGTTGGTCATCCAGTGGACCGGGTTCTTGGGGTCCAAAAAGTCGATGATGAGGAGGGTCTCTCTGAGGTCCTTGAACATCTCCTCCATCTCCCGGTTGGTGGCCAGCCTCGGCCAGGGGGACTTCGGGGGCTCGCCCCTGGCCGCTAAAAAGAGCTCGTAGAGGATCACCATGACCGACTGGGCCAGGTTGAGGGAAGAGAAATCGGAGGTGGGTATGGTGACCGCGAGGTCGCAGAGCCCCAGGTCGTCGTTGGTGAGCCCGGAGGCCTCGTTGCCGAACACCAGGGCCACCTCGTTTGCGGGGAGGTGGTCCACTATCTCCTTCGCCGCGTGGCGGATGTTGTGGACGGTCTTGCGCCAGGTGCCCTTCCGCGCGGTCGCGCCCACCACGAACTGAAAGCGCGCGAGCGCGTCGGGGAGGGTATCAAAGAGCTCCATTTCCCCCACAAGGTGCTCGGCCTTCTGGGTGGCCATCTTCTTCATGCGGCCCGGGTCGAGATCGCCCGGGTTCACCACAATAAGGCGCGTCACCCCCATGTTGAGGCAGGCCCTCGCGCACGCGCCGATGTTCTCGGGCGCCTGAGGCTCGCTCAGGACCACCGCGACATGGGAGAGGATATCCCTCGGGTCGTCCGCCATCCGGCCGTCCTACGCTGCGGTCTAGAAAATCCCGCCGCCAAAAACATGGGTTTTGTTAAAAAGTCATTTATGGGGTATCTTTATAGACCAAAGGGTTCCACATCGCAATTCGTAACTGAAGCTTTGTTTGTGGACGCGGGTCTCTTTTCCCGGCTGCTTGCCCGACGCTAGAGCCGGCCGCGCGTGCATTTAAGCTCAGGCGAATGGAAGGGTGGGCCTATGGCCAGGCAAAAGAGCGGGAGCAGGGGCGGTGTTTGCCGGTTCTGTGGCACGCGCGCTGGCCATCTCTACTACGGGTACTGTGACGGGTGTTCCTACGAGAGATGGAAGCGGTGGCTCAGGTGGCAGAACAGGATCATAAAGAGGTTTGAGCACGGCCATGCCTGGCGGATAACGAAGCTCGAGCAGCCGCTCTACGAGCTGGCCGAAGGTATCGAAGAGCTGAAGGCCGAGCTGGATGAGACCGTGGATGCGGCAAGAAGGGACGATTTGGCCAAAGCGATTTCCCACGCGTGGGGGCCCGTGGAGGGCCTCATCGAGAGGTACAACAACGAGGGCTACGAGGTCTATTCCGTGCTGCTGGGCGACAGGAAGATGGCGTTTCGGGTCAGGAGGCCGCCGAAGAGATAGCGCCCCCCCCTTTTCAGACGGTTTTTTTCACGGAGAAAATGTATGGATTTCGAGCAGGTGGAGATAGATTCGGGCGGGCTCAAGCTGGAGGGCGACCTGATAGAGGGCGAAAAGAGCGGCGTCTTCGCGCTGATCACCCACCCGCACCCGCTCTACGGCGGCTCCATGGACAACAATGTCGTCAGGTCCATGTCCCGGGGGTTCTTCGATGCGGGCGCGGGGGTGCTCAGGTTCAACTTCCGGGGGGTGGGGAGGAGCGAAGGCGCGTATGACGACGGCGTGGGAGAGACCCAGGACCTCGAGGCCGCGGCGAAGTTCCTCGTGGACCGGGGTGCCGCGCGCGTGATTCTCTCCGGCTACTCCTACGGCGCGTGGGTGGTGCTGCGCATGGGCGCGCTGGGGCCGTGCTTTTTCGTGTCTCCTCCCCTCGGGGTCATGGACTTTACCGGCCTCTTTCCTCCGGGCCCCGGGAGCCTGGTGGTGGTGGGAGACTCAGATCCCCTGGCCCCATTCAAGGAGGTTGAGAAGTGGATGGAGGGCTCAGGGGTCGAGGTGAGGGTGATCGAGGGGGCCGACCACTTCTTCGCGGGCAGGGAAGGGGAGGTGGAGCGCGCGGTTAACGGCTGGGCGAAAGAGCTCATTTGAGGCCTGTAGCTATCCCGGAATCTGCCCGGATGAGCCGGGTGGGCCGCGGTTAAACCGAATCTGGACCAACATTCGGACACAACTCCCATGACGTTGTCCCCCAAAAGGGTACTCCTTGTCCTCTTCGTCGCGTCGACCCTTCTGGCCTGGCCGGCCGCGGGGGCTTGCGAGTCCAGGCTCGACGGGCCGCTCAGGCCCCCCATGCTCGCGGGGAGTTGGTACCCGGCAGAGCCGTCCGCGCTCAGGAGCCAGGTGGAGGGCTACCTGAAACGCGCCCAGCTCCCGGACGTTCCCCCCGGAGACGTAACCGCGATCGTGGTGCCCCACGCGGGCCTCATGTATTCCGGCTGGGTCGCGGCCTACGCATACCGGCTCCTCAGGGGCCGGGACATTAAGACCGTGGTGATGCTGGGCCCGTCCCACCGGTACCGGTTCGAGGGGTTCGCGCTCTGGGAGAAGGGGGGGTTCGACTCCCCCCTGGGGGTCGCACAGGTGGACTCAAGCCTGGCCGAGGTGCTGAAGGAGACCGAGCCGTTCCTCTGGCACATGTCCGAGGCCCACCTCGCGGAGCACTCCCTGGAGATTCAGCTCCCCTTTATCAAGGCCGTGTTGCCCGAGGCCAAGATAGTGCCCATACTCATGTGCGAGCAGAGCTTCAGCGCGGCCAGAAGGCTCGCGTTCTCCCTTGCCAAAGCGCTGGAAGGCCGGAGAGACGTCCTTATCGTCGCGACCACCGATCTCTCCCACTATTACAACTCAAAGACCGCGGCC
>JARFUL010000036.1 GCA_029289015.1 Syntrophobacteria bacterium
TCAATCTCCTTTCTAGCTTTATTTTTTCTAAAAAAATTTAATTTAAAACATCTAGATATATCTCTCACCTCCAATCATCAATCACAAAGACCCCGGGCCTGTTGTACCCGGCCTCATTGGGTCTTTGCATCGCGATGTCGAGCCGCGTGGTGCGCAACCCGTGCTCTATCATCTGGGTGTAGGCCTCGTGGCGAGCGGTGTTCACCCCCGCTACGAGCCTCTGCGCCCCCCGTTTTGCCGCGAGGTTGTGGCACCCGTTGATGAGCCTTGCAAAGGTCTGGCCCGCGTCCGCGCCGGTTCTCACCGCGCCGAACTTCACGTAGCACACGCCTGTGCCGGCCTCGGTGCCGGGACCTATGTGGCAGACCGCGAACCCCTCGATCCTCTTCCTTCCCCACAGAAGGACCGTGTCCCCCAGGTCGTGGTCCAGGACCGCGCGTATCTCGAGGCTCAGGTCCAGGCCTTCGTAGATGGACGCGGTCACCTCCCGGCACTCGCCCAGGGCCATGTCCCGGTGGCTCTCTGGGAAGCTGGAGTAGAGCCCTGCCCTCTCTTCCGCACGGGGCTCCCCCACTTCTAGGTCCATGATCGCGATGAGAAACCTCGGCCAGTAGCCGAACCTCTGGTAGAAGGCAAGGTGCTTGGGGCTCTTGGCCTCGGTGATTATCCCGGAAAGTTTCACCCCCCACGAGTCTATAATCTCCACCGTGGCTTCGAGCAGCCTCGTTCCTATGCCCCGGTCCCACAGATCGGGGCGCACGGTGAGCGGCCCGAAGAGCCCCACAGAGCCCCACCTGGCCAAGAAGTTGGTGCCCACGAGCTCGCGGTCCAACTCCGCCGCGAGCGAGGCCCCGGGGTTGGCCCGCCACCGGCTGCGCACGTAGTCGGTGTCCCCGCCGAAATCCAGCGGGTCGGGGAGGTTCCTCATGGTGCCGAACGCGAGCCTCAAGATGCGGTGGGCCTCTTCGAGGTCCCCCTCTTCGAGCTTCCTGACGATTATCTCCATCTCCTCGGTCCTTTCGCCCCAGAAGCGCGGGCCGCTCTGGGCCCGGCCGCGGGATGCCGTGTCCTGCGGCTCAAAAGCGGGCGCGCGCCTAGTATGCCTTGGCAAACACCGCGGCCTGGGGGGATTTCTCTCGGCACACCAAACACTCTCCCTCGTCCTGCTCCGCGTCGAAGGGCAAACACCTTATGGTGGCCTTGGTCTCCTCCTTCACCCTCTCCTCGCACTCGCCGGACCCGCACCACCCCGCGAGGATGAACCCCCCCTTTTCCTCTAAAGTGTCTTTGAACTCATCCAGGGTGCGGGCCCCGTGGGTGTTGGCCTCCCGTAACCCGAGCGCGCGCTCGAAGAGGGACTTCTGGATGTCTGCCAGGGTCTCCTTTATGCGGCTTGCTGCCCCGCTGGCAGGCACGAACTCCTTGTCTCCCGTGTCCCTTCGCACCAGGACCACCTTTTTCTCTTTCAGGTCCCTCGGGCCGGCTTCCAGGCGAAGGGGCACGCCCGAGCGCTCGAAGTCGGTGAACTTCCACCCCACCCGCACGTTGTCCCGGACGTCCACGTGGTAGGTTATCTCTGGGTCCAGCCCCTTGAGGACCGGGTCCAGGTACTCCATGAGTTTCGACTTCTCGTCTTCCGTCTTGAAGATGGGGATCACCGTCATCTTGACGGGCGCGATGTTGGGGGGGAGCACCAGGCCAGAGTCGTCGGAGTGGGTCATGATGAGCGCGCCGATGAGCCTGGTGGAGACCCCCCAGGAGGTGGCCCAAACGTCCTTGACCTTGCCGTCGGTGTCCTGGAAGGTGACGTCGAAGGCCCTGGCGAAGTTGGTGCCCAGGTTGTGGGAGGTGCCGGCCTGGAGCGCCCTCTTGTCCTGCATCATGGCCTCGATGCAGTAGGTGTGGAGCGCGCCCGCGAACTTCTCCCTGTCGCTCTTTCTGCCGGAGATCACCGGGATGGCCAGGTAGTCCTCCGCGAAGGTGCGGTATATCTCCAGGATCTTCAGCGTCTCCTCCTCCGCGTCCTCGAAGGTTGCGTGCGCGGTGTGGCCCTCCTGCCAGAGAAACTCGGTGGTGCGGAGGAAGAGCCTGGTGCGCATCTCCCAGCGCACCACGTTGCACCACTGGTTGATCAAGAGCGGCAGGTCCCTGAAGGACATGATCCACTTCTTGTACATGTGCCAGATTATGGTCTCCGAGGTGGGCCGGATCACCAGCGGCTCCTCCAGCTCCTCGCCGCCTCCCCGGGTTACAACCGCGCACTCCGGCGCGAACCCCTCCACGTGCTCCGCCTCCCTCTTGAGGAAGCTTTCCGGTATGAGAAGGGGGAAGTATGCGTTCTTGTGGCCCGTGGCCTTGAACATCCCGTCCAGCACCCCCTGGATGGACTCCCAGATCGCGTACCCCTCGGGCCTGATCACCATGCACCCCTTCACCGGGGAATGATCGGCCAGCTTCGCGGCTGCGATCACGTCGGTATACCAGCGGGAGAAGTCCTCGGACCTCTCGGTAATCCTTACCTTCTTCTCCTTCATCGCACCACCTTCTCGCGGGTCAGTCTCTCGATCTCCTCAAAGAGCCGCTCAAGGAGCCCCTCCTCGGCCAGAGTCTCCACCACCTCGCCCCGGATGAAGAGCGCGCCCCTGCCCCTGCCGCACGCGATGCCTATGTCCGCCTCCCTCGCCTCCCCGGGGCCGTTCACCACGCACCCCATGATCGCGACCTTTATGGGCGCTGCTATGGAGACCAGCCTCTTTTCAGCTTCAGCCACCATGGACTCGATGTCCACCTCGGCGCGCCCGCAGGTGGGACAGGAGATGAGGTCTACCCCCCTTCTCCGGATATTAAGCCCCCCGAGGATGGCCCACGCGGCGGTGACCTCCTTCACCGGGTCGCCGGTGAGGGAGACCCGTATGGTGTCGCCGATCCCCTCCTTGAGCAAGAGCCCTATCGCGAGGGCCGACTTCACCGAGCCGCCCAAAACTCCACCCGCCTCGGTGAGCCCCACGTGGAGCGGGTAGTCCACCTCATGGGAGAGGAGCCGGTAGGCCTCCACGGTCTTGAGAACGTCGGAGGACTTGATGGAGAGCTTGAAGTCGTGGAACTCCATGCTCTCCAGGAGCTCCACCTGCCTGAGCGCGCTCTCCACCAGGGCCTCGGGGGTGGGGCTGCCGTGCTTCTCCAGGATCTCCTTCTCCAGAGAGCCCGCGTTCACCCCCACCCGAAGGGGCACGCCCCTCTTTTTCGCCTCCTTCACCACGATCCGGACCCTCTTGGCCCCGCCGATGTTGCCGGGGTTGATCCGAAGCGCGTGCGCGCCCGCGGCCAGGCTCGCGAGGGCCATGCGGTAGTCGAAGTGAATGTCCGCTATTACCGGCATGGCTGAGAACTCCACGATCGCGGCCAGGGACTTCGCGTCCTCCTCCCCGGGCACCGCGACCCTCACTATCTCGCACCCCGCCCTCTTCAAACCCTCTATCTGGAAGATGGTCGCGGCCAGGTCCCGGGTCTTGGTGGAGGTCATGGACTGGACCGCAACGGGCGCGGACCCGCCCACGGGCACGTCGCCCACCATGATCTGGCGGGTCTTTCTTCGTTCCTCGATCACGCCCTGTCCCCCACGGCTCTTCTGGCTCCCGAATCCAAGTGACGGTGAAGATTGTAATGCAAAGGGCCTTTAGCAGCAAGGAGTTATGGGAGGTTTGCCGCGCAGGCCATACCGCGTCCGGCTCCCGGACCATCGGGCCGCGACGTTGCCGCGCCACCGGTGATACAGCTTGACACCCCGGGGCCTTGGTGTTTAAATTGGGTGAGTTTTGCTCTGGTTGCCCATGTCTTTAATTTAAAGGGTGTATATCACTATCTTCTGGAGGTCAAAGAGCGATGGCTGGAAATGTTAAAGAGATAACCGACGACTCCTTCCAGGCGGAGGTTGGCGATGCCCAGGAGCCGGTCCTGGTTGATTTTTGGGCCCCGTGGTGCGGCCCGTGCCGATCCATAGCCCCCATTGTGGAGGAGCTGGCTGAAGAGTACGCGGGAAAGCTCAAGGTCGCGAAGCTCAACGTGGACGAGAACCGGGACGCGCCCACCAAGCTCGGCATCAGAGCCATCCCCACGCTGATCATATTCAAGGGCGGTTCTCCTGCCGAGTCAATCACCGGGCTGAGAAGCAAGGACGACCTTAAAAAGAGCATAGACAAGGTCTTAAGATAGCAGAAGAAAGGCCGTTCCGTTCGCACCAGGGGCGGCCATCTATTTGTCTGGCGGGAAATCACGCGCCAAGGGACCATGGAGAGAGGCAACCATGGCCTACCAGCTCGCGATCATCGGCGGCGGCCCCGGGGGGCTGACCGCCGCGCTCTACGGGTCCCGCGCGGGCCTCAAGACCGTTCTCATTGAAAAGATGTCCTACGGGGGCCAGATGACCCTCACCGACTGGATCGAGAACTACCCCGGCTTCCCCGAGGGGATCTCCGGCTTCGGGCTGAGCGATTTGATGCGCGAGAGCGCCCTCAAGTTCGGCGCCCAAACCATCACCGGCGAGGTCCGGGGGATCTCCATCGAGGATCAGGGGTTCACCCTGGAGCTCGACAGCGGCCCCCTCGGCGCGGCCGCGGTGATCATCGCGTCCGGCGCGTCCCCCCACAAGCTGGGCGCGCCCGGTGAGGAGGAGTATGCCGGAAGGGGCGTCTCCTACTGCGCGACCTGCGACGGCCCCTTCTTCCGCGACCAGGAGATCGCGGTTATCGGGGGCGGCAACACCGCGGTGCAGGAGGCAGACTACCTCACCAGGTTCGCTTCGAGGGTCCATATAGTCCATCGCAGGGACAGGTACCGCGCGGAGAAGATCCTGGTGGACAGGCTCCTTGCCAACGCCAAGGTGAACCCCATCATGGATACCGTTCTCGAGGAGATAAAGGGGGACGACTCCGGCGTAACCGCGGTGAGGCTGAAGAACGTGAAGCACGGCAAAGCCACCGAGATCCCGGTGCACGGCGTTTTCATGCTCATCGGGTGGGTGCCCAAAACCGGGTTCCTCCCCCCGGAAGTGAAGACCGACAAGCAGGGCTTCGTCATCACCGACGAGGAGATGGCAACCTCTGTGCCGGGCATCTTCGCGGTGGGGGACGTGAGACTAAAGAAGCTCAAGCAGATCGTCACCGCCGCGGCGGACGGCGCGATCGCGGCCTTCCAGGCCAACCACTTCCTCGAGGAAAAGGGGCTCTAGCCGGCTCGGCGCGCTCTCTTTTAAGGAAACTCAACCATGGTGAAAACAACGGAAAACCGACCCAAGGGCCCCGGCTGCTCCAGGGGTTGGCTGAGGCCCGTGCTCGGCATCCTCGCGGTGCTCTTTGCCTTCTCCCTTGCGGGGTGCGGCTGGTTCGGGGCCAAGAAGGAGCTCTCCGCAAAGGAGCTCATGTCCGAAGCCCTCGACGAGATGAGCCAGGAGCGGTTCACCGACGCGGTGGCAAAGCTCTCCAAGGTCAAGGAGCGCTACCCCTACTCCAAGTACGCGCTCCTGGCTGAGCTCAAGATAGCGGACGCGCACTACAGGTCCCGTTCGTTCCAGCAGGCCGCGGCCGCATACGAGGAGTTCTACAAGCTCCACCCCAGGAACCAGGCGGTGCCCTACGCGCTCTACCAGATAGGCATGTGCCACTTCAAGCAGATCTCCACCGTGGACCGCGACCAGGGCCCTGCGGAGCGCGCGCTCGTCGCGTTCGAGCGCCTCATAAAGTCCTTCCATGACTCCCCCTACTCCCAGCGCGCGATAAAGCACGTCGAGAA
>JARFUL010000037.1 GCA_029289015.1 Syntrophobacteria bacterium
CAAAAGACGCGGGCTTCGGGGTCGAGATATTATTGTGCACCAGCGAGAGAGAGCCCCTTGCCTATTCGGGGGGGCTTCTTTAGATATGGAAGGAGGTAAAAAAAACTTGGAAAACCAGATGCGTCTTATCATTGAACTCCAGGGTATAGACGGCCAGATAAGGGAGCTTCAGGCTGAAATCGACCGGGAGCCTGACAGGCTGAAAGAGCTCAGGGACGATATGGAGGCCAAGCAGGAGCTCCTGCATGAGACAGTGGGAGAGCTCAAGGCGATCAAGGCCGAGAGCAAGGACCTGGAACTCTCCATCGAGGATTTGAGGTCCAGGCTCAAGGAGTCCAACGCGAGACTGACCAAGGTCAAGACCGAGCGGGAGGCCAAGGCGCTCCACAAGGAGATCGCAGACACCGACGCGATGATAAAGGAGCGGGAAGCCAGGGTGGTGGAGCTCAAGGAGTCCATAGAGGGCCTCGCCCAGAAGGAGAAGGATACCACCGGGGCCGTTGGCCAGGACAAAAAGGAGGTCGGCAAGGAGAAGAAGAGGCTGGACAAGGAGCGCAAGCACTACGACAAGCTCTTCTCCCAGCTGGCCAAGCAGCGCGAAAAGCTGGCCTCCAAGCTGGACCCGGAGCTGAGAACCCGCTACGACTTCCTCCTGACACGCAGGGACGGGGTCGCGGTGGCCACGGTGAAGGAGGGGGTCTGCCTCCAGTGCTACATGAACATACCGCCCCAGATGTTCATCATGCTCCAGCGGGCCATGAAGGTGGAGACCTGCCCCAACTGCGGCAGGCTCATCTACTGGATAGGCCACGAGTAACGGGGTATCTATGCATACAAGGCGCAGGCCATGCCCAGACGCATAGGGGGAGAGCTCTTTGCCGACGGCGCGTCCAGGGGCAACCCCGGCCACTCGGGCGCGGGCGCGGTGCTCCTGGAGGGTTCCGGAAAATCCGCGAGCCGGTACAGCGCCTACCTGGGCCAGGCCACCAACAACCAGGCCGAGTACCGGGCCCTGATCCTCGGGCTGGAGGAGGCCCTGGGCCTGGGCTGGGACTGGGTGAAGGTGCGGTTGGATTCGGAGCTGGTGGTAAACCAGCTCAATGGCTCCTACCGGGTGAAGAGCCCCGGCCTGAAACCGCTCTTTCAGAAGGCCAGCGGGCTTCTCAAACGCTTTTCCCACTTCGAGGTGGTCCACATTCCCAGGGAGGAGAACACCGAGGCCGACAGCCTGGCCAACCGGGCCATAGACGAGGCCTTGAAAAAGCCCTATAATAGATAAAGGGGAGTAGGCCAGGCGGTCGCCGGTCCAAACGGGCCGGAGGAAAGTCCGGGCTCCAAAGGGCAGGGTGCTGGGTAACTCCCAGTGGGGGCGACCCTAAGGAAAGTGCCACAGAAAAGAACCGCCCCTTTTCCAGGGGTAAGGGTGAAAAGGTGAGGTAAGAGCTCACCGGCCCGCCGGGTGACCGGGGGGCGCAGGGCAAACCCCACCCGGAGCAAGGCCAAATAGGGAGGCGCTCGAGGGCTGCCCGCCCGAGCCTCCGGGTAGGCCGCTAGAGGCCCGGGGCGACCCGGGTCCCAGATGAATGGCTGCCGCCTCTTTTGGGGAACAGAACCCGGCTTACGGCCTGCTCCCCTTTTCTTTTTCTCCATGAGCCGCATCTCGGGGGTCAAGCTGAACATGTCCAAAGGTGAACTCATCACCATAAACCCCGACAACACGGTGAGGGTGCCGGACAACCCCGTAATATCCTTCATAGAGGGCGACGGCATAGGGCCTGAGATCTGGCGGGCCGCGAAAATGGTCCTGGACCACGCGGTGAGCGCCGCGTACCGGGGCGAAAGGATTATCGCCTGGCAGGAGGCCCTGGCCGGGGAGAAGGCTTTCAAAGAGACGGGGCAGGTGCTCCCCGAAGCCACGGTGGACGCGATAAGAAAGACGGTGGTGGCCATAAAGGGGCCGCTCACCACCCCGGTGGGCGGGGGAATACGGTCGCTCAACGTCGCGCTCCGGCAGATCCTGGACCTCTACGCGTGCGTTCGCCCCGCAAAGTACATCCCCGGGGTCCCCTCCCCGGTGCGGGAGCCCGAGAAGGTGAACATGGTGATCTTCCGGGAGAACACCGAGGACGTCTACGCCGGCGTAGAGTGGCACGCGGGCTCCCCCGAGGCCCTAAGGCTCATAGAGTTCCTCAGGGAATCCTTCGGCGCGAAGATCCGGGAGGACTCCGGCATAGGGATCAAGCCCATCAGCGAGACCTGCACCAAGAGGCTCGTTCGCAAGGCGATCCTCTATGCCATCGACATAGGCTACCCGGTGGTCACCCTGGTGCACAAGGGCAACATCATGAAGTTCACCGAGGGCGCGTTCAGGAGCTGGGGCTACGAGCTGGCCCACGACGAGTTCAAAGGCCGGGTCATAACCGAGGACGAGGTGTGGGAGCACCACGGGGGGAAGAGACCCGGGGGGCTGGTGATGATCAACGACCGCATTGCTGACGCGATGTTCCAGCACGCGCTTCTTCGGCCCGATGAATACGGCGTGTTGGCCACCCCCAATTTGAACGGCGATTATCTCAGCGACGCGCTGGCCGCGCAGGTGGGGGGGCTGGGGCTCGCGCCCGGCGCCAACATAGGGGACGGGTACGCGCTCTTCGAGGCCACCCACGGCAGTGCGCCCAAGTATGCGGGCCAGGACAAGGTGAACCCGTCGTCCCTGATTCTCAGCGGCAAGATGATGCTCGACTACCTGGGCTGGCGCGAGGCCGCGGTTCTCGTGGAAAGGGGCCTCGAAAGGGCCATAGCCAAGAAGATTGTCACCTACGACCTCGCGCGCCAGATGGCCGGCGCTAAAGAGGTATCTTTAAGCGCGTTCGCGGAAGAGGTGGTGAACAACCTGGCGCGCTAGCAAAGATGGAGTGGTATGAGACTCTCCCTCAACAGCCTCCGCCCGGTTCTCGAAGGAGCCCTGGACCTCGTGTTCGGCTCCCTGTGCCTTCTCTGCTCGGGCCCTGCTCCCCTGGGATCAGGAGGGCTCTGCCCCCGCTGCCGCGGCGAGATGGCTCCCCTGGCCGGGGGGTTGTGCCCCTGCTGCCACGGTTCTTCAGAGCCCGAAGAAGGGGAGCTTTGCCGCGCGTGCCGCGCTTCTCCGCCCCCCTTTGACCTGGCCCGGTCCTACACCGCGTACCTGGGCGCGGCCAGGGAGATGGTGCTGGCCTTCAAGTACCGGCGAAGGCCGGGGCTGGCCCGCGCGATGGCCGGCCTCATGGCCCCCTGGGCCGCCGGGGTGCTGGCCGAAGCGGGCGGCTTCGACGTGCTGGTGCCCGTGCCGCTGCACCCTAAAAGGCTCAGGGAGCGGGGCTACAACCAGGCCGCGCTGCTGGCCAGGAGGCTCGCTGGCGCGCTCAGGATGCCGGTGGATTACACCGGCCTCACCAGGGTGAAACCCACCGCGCCCCAGACCGGCCTCGAGGTTGACGCGAGGTTCAAGAACGTGAAGCGCGCGTTCAGGCTCCTCGGGGAAGAGCAGTTTGCCTCAAAGAGAATCGCGCTTGTGGACGACGTGCTCACCTCCGGAGCCACCGCGGCAGAGTGCGCGAAGACTCTGAAGCTGGGCCGCGCGCAAAGGGTCGTGGTGCTCACCTTCGCGGGGGCGCTGGGGACCGGCCCGGATGACAAGACATGAACCCCTTTTTCGGCAAAGGTGCCAGATGGTCAAGGTAGGGCTACTCCAGTTCGACGTGGCCGCGGGCGAGGTGGCCCGGAACCTCGCTGTGGTGGAAGAGGGGGTGAGAAGGCTCGCGAGCCGGGGCGCAAGCCTTGTGGTGCTTCCTGAGATGTTCTCCACCGGGTTTCACTACGGGGACCTTCCAGCACTGGCCCGGGAGTACTTTGGACAGACCCTGGGGACCCTCGAGCGCCTCGGCCGGGAGACCGGCGCGCTCATAGCGGGTTCTCTGCCCGAGCCAGCGGAAGAGGGTGTCTACAACACGCTCTACCTGGTGGGGGCCGGGGATGTCATCGCGTCCGCGAGAAAGGTCCACCTCTTCCGGCTCCACGGAGAGCACCGCCACTTTGCCGCGGGCGACAGGGCTATAACCGCGGACACCAAACTGGGCAAGCTGGGGCTCATGGTCTGCTACGACCTCAGGTTCCCGGAGCTGGCCAGAACCCTGGCCCTTTCGGGCGCGTGGCTCATCATCGTGCCCGCGCAGTGGCCGCTGGCCAGGGTGGAGCACTACCTCCTTCTGTGCCGGGCGAGGGCGCTGGAGAACCAGCTCTTCCTGGTCGCGGCCAACCGCTCGGGAAAGGACGAGAAGATCGAGTACTGCGGCTCCTCCCTGGTGGTCTCGCCCACCGGCAATATCGAGGCCCAGGCCGCGCGGGGCGACGAGGACCTCCTGGTGGAGATAGACCCGGCCAGGGTCCGGGAGTTCCGCGACCAGATGGACTGCCTGGGCGACAGGAGGCCCGAGGTCTACGCGAAACATCTGGGCGAAAAACAGGGCCGGGTGCTCGGCCGGGCTGAAGCCGCGAAGGTCACGGCCGAAGCGAGGGCGAGGGGCCTCAAGGTGGTCTTTACCAACGGCTGCTTCGACATCCTCCACGCGGGCCACGTCAGCTACCTGGGTGAAGCGGCCGGGCTGGGGGACATCCTGGTGGTGGGGTTGAACTCCGACAGCTCGGCCAGGGGCCTCAAGGGCGAGGGCAGACCCATCGTGCCCCAGGAAGAGAGGGCCGCGCTCCTCGCGTCCCTCAGGTCGGTGGACCTGGTCACCATCTTCGACGAGCCGGACCCCTTGAAGCTCATAAAGGAGCTGAGACCCGACATTCTGGTCAAGGGTGCGGACTGGGCCCCAGACGAGATAGTGGGGGCAGACGAGGTAAAATCGTGGGGCGGAAGGGTGGCCTCCGTCCCGCTCACCGAGGGGCTCTCCACCACGAAAATAATAACGCGGGCCGGCTCCCTGAAGAGACCCAAGTAGCCCCGCGAGAGCCCGGCCTGGCGGTGGTATGCCCCTTCCCCGGGCTCCCTGATCTCCCGCAGCACAAAAAAAGGCCGGCTCATGCCGGCCACGCTGCAAAACGGATCGTGGGTGAGAAATGAACGGGTCTAACGGTTCCGGCCTATCGGGGTATGACCGATGGGAGGCTCCGGCACACCCGTCACCATACCTTTAAAGGTGGCCAAGGGGACGCGTAAAGGTGAACCTCGCGGGGCTCTTCACGAATTTCTCCGCGGTCTGGTCCGTGTTGCCGCCCGCTGCCGCGAAGGGCGCGGTGATGATGAAGAGCACGATGCCCCCTAGTGTGGCTACAATCCCCAGGGGACGTATAAGCGCGAAGTCAACGATCATGGCCCCCGCGTTTGTATCTTCGTCGGGGTTCTTCGTCTGGGCCATTACCGGGGCCGCTGCGCCCACCAGCAGGAACACGGCCACCACCATCAAAACGAGCGATCTCTTCTTAAAGCGTGACATCTCAGTACCCCCTTCTATCTACAACTCCTTGTTGTCAAGATAAGGACAGCAAGTTCAAAATCACGTAAAATACCTCCTCAATTGTATCAACTTGAAACAGATATGCAAGCATAATCTTATATTTGAATTACTTACAATAGATCAGGAAAAAATTATCGGTATAAAAGACGGGCCGGTGCCGGTTCAGTCGGTAAATTTCGGGCCGCGCCACGGGCTCTGTTTTAATAATGTCATTCACTCAATCTAACTCGATAAAGACTCAATGTTAGACCATACCGAAACGGTACAATTTCTAAAAAGGATCGGCTGAAAACTATATAGTCAACTATGATTTGAAACTCAAAATATTACTGAGGCATATGCATCGTTACGAAGCATAAGTATGATCCAGCATGAAAACAATTTTTCAACGGGCGAGCGGACGGGACAAAACCCCAGGCGCCAAAAAAACCGCCCCTCCCCTGAAGAGACCGGGGAAGGGCGGAAGCTGATTTCGGGTCTTTTTAGATGGAGCGGCGGTAGCCGGTGAACTGGTAGATGTCGCTCATCACGTCTTTGTAGTCCTTCCTCAGCCGCTCGAACATCTTGGCGTTTTCGATCGCGATGGCCCCCTGCTCCGCCAGGGCCTGGACGAAGTCTATCTCCTCCAGGGTGAACTGCCTGGGCTCCGCGGTGTACATCCTCAGGACGCCTATGACCTTGCCCTTGATCTGGATGGGGATGGA
>JARFUL010000038.1 GCA_029289015.1 Syntrophobacteria bacterium
TCCTCGTGGAGGTCACCGACCCCGTGATGGAGGCCTGCCGCCTGGCCCTTGAGAACGATATTCCCATCCATTTTATAGACCGCGACACCAAGGGCTACCCCCGGGTTCGGGAGCCCTTCCCCGACCCCTACGCGGTGTCCAAAGTGGGCCTGGAGAGCTACGTGGAGATCTATGTGAAAGCCTCGGGCGCCGCGAGGCGGGGCCAAGAGGACGAGCTCCGGGAGGCCACCATGGCCTTTCACCTCAAGGAGCTGGCGCAAAAGCACGAATCGGTCCTCGCGGTGGTGGGCCTGGCCCACTTCGCCCGGGTCGCGGGCCTCCTCGATTCCCCCCTTGCCCTGCCCATAGGCCGGGTGCGCAGAGAGGGGGTGGGGCTGGCCAACCTTGATCCTGATTCGGCCAGGGAGGTCCTGGCAGAGATGGGTTTCGTGGCCGCGGCCTTCGAGCGCGAAAGACTGGAAAAAGACCCGTCACTGGACCGTCTCCTCCTCCACGAGAGGCTCCTAGAGGAGTCTCTCGAGAGATACACCAGAGAGACCAAGGAGGGGGTAAACCCGGTGAGGGTCTCGGTGCTCCGCAGGTTCGCCCGGAACTACGCGGTTTTGCAGGGCGGGCTGGTCCCCGACTTCTACCAGCTCATCATAGCGGCCAGGGGCGCGATGGACGACGACCTCGCGTACGAGCTCTGGGATTTGGGCTCCAACTACCCGTTCCAGGAGGCCGAGCCGACGCTGCCCAATCTAAGGATCACCCCCGAGGACCTCTATCTTGGACACCGGCGCATCAGGTTCCACCGGCGGCTGAGAAAGACGAGGAAGCGGCTGGTGCCCATCCCGGTGAAGAAGCGTCCCAAGGAGAAGAGGCCCGGGGAGTGGAAGGAGATGTGGCAGGGGGAGATGATCTGCTCCTATCCGCCGGAGGACGTGGTGGTGGAGGGGTGGGGGAGCTACGCGAAGAAGAAGGCCATGGCGATCCTCGCTGAGGAGAACGTGAGGGTCTCTCCCTTCACCGTGAGCCTCCTCGACGGCATAGACCCGAAAGAGACCATAAGGAACTGGCACACTGGCAGGATATACGTCAAGGAGCAGCTCCCCATGCACGGGGAGGTGGGCTCGCTGGTGCTGATCTTCGACGGGGACGAGGGGGACGAGGAGAAGTTCCCCTGGCGCCTCACCTGGCTAGGCGAGCACGACCAGGAGTCGGACATGGCCTTCTACTCCACCAGCCCGGGGGAGAACTTCGTGGGGCCGGGCATATCAAAGTGCATCCACGGCGGGTTCATGCTCACCTACCCGCCCCGCAGGGTCTACGACATCTGGAGGGACCCCTACTTCAACATGGCCAAGAACAAGCCTGAGAGGCTTCTTCTCGCCGCGATAGATTACTGCCGGGGCAACCGGGTGGTCTACGTCGCGGAAAAGCCGCCGAGGCAGCTCCTCAAGAGCTTCGCCCAGAGATACGGCATCAAGGTCGTCTACATACCCATCGGCCAGTTCTCGCCGCAGTTTCTGAAGAAGCTCAGTCTCTTCCACGTGCTGGACGGGCACCACGTCCGGTCCTACGCGAGG
>JARFUL010000039.1 GCA_029289015.1 Syntrophobacteria bacterium
TTGTGGGGGTCCACCCCCTCCCTGATGAGATTTTCGTCCGCGTTCTCAGCGGTGGTGAAGAGAAGGTCCGAGACCTGGTCCGTGAGCAGCCGGTTTATCTCCTCGGGCATCCTGCGGTCAAAGGACCTCAGCCCCGCCTCCACGTGGGCCACGGGGATGTGGAGCTTCACCGCGGCAATAGCGGCCGCGAGGGTGGAGTTCACGTCACCCACCACCACCACCAGGTCGGCCCCCCTCTCCTGGAGCACCTCCTCGAACCGGGTCATCACCTCGGCGGTCTGCCCCGCGTGGCTGCCCGAGCCCACCCCCAGGTGGATGTCCGGGTTCGGGATCTCGAGGTCCCTGAAGAACGCGTCGGACATGTCGAAGTCGTAGTGCTGGCCCGTGTGCACCAGGAGAGGCTCTACGTCCGCGCCCCCGGCAATGCTGGCCTCGAAGGCCCGCATTATGGGGGCTATCTTCATGAAGTTGGGCCTCGCGCCCACCACGTTTACAATGCGCAAGAGGGGCTCTCCTTGTTGAAGACTGGATTGAGAACCTCTGCCCAGCCCCGGCCGGAGCGGGCAAGGTTTGGGAAATTACTAGAGGTTTTCGGTGTTTAAGTCAAGCCATTTTAGGGATGGCCAAGGATGGGCGGGCCCTGGGAGAGGGCTTGGCGCGGTTTTGACGCCGCGGAAACGATGGAGGGCTGAGTACCGCGGAAGTAGACCCCCCGCCCGTTTTTTTGCTGGGTATGTATATCTCTCCCCATCCCGCCCGAAAGGGCAGGATAAGGGAAGGGACACTGTCCCGCTTAGGCCAGCCTGGCCAGCTCCCCGGGGCCTATGGCCCTTTCGAGGACCCCCTTGCCAGGAGCCGGCTCCGACGCGTCGATGAGCACCGCGCCCGCGTTTATGAAGGCCACCGGCTCCGCGGGCTCGCCGAAGAGAAGGAGACCGGTGATCCGGGCCAGGGAGGGAAGGTGGCCGGCCACGAATATGCACCCTTTGCCCTGAGCGGCCTCCCCTATGAAATCGAGGGCTTCCCCGGGCGGGGCCAGGGGGCTAAGTGTCTCGGATATCACGGGCTCGCCCGCGCCCGGGTTGAGCTCCTCCTGCGCGAGCATTGCTGTCTGGCGGGCCCTCTTCTTGGGGGAGGAGAAAAACACGTCCGGCCGCACCCCGAGGCGGTGGAGCCCCTTTGCCGAAGCGGTGACCTCCCGGGCCCCCTCCTCGGAGAGCCCCTTCTCGGGGTCCTGGTCCTTGGGCAGCGCCTTGCCGTGCTGCATTAAATATATCTTCATGGGTTAGGCCTTGTATGGGCGGGAACCCCGCCGGGCACTAGACGCCTCAGGTGCCCCCGTAGCCCACGGTGACGGAATCGCCGTCCACGATGGTGGGCACCTTTCTCGCGCCGTTGTTGACCTTGAGCATCTCCTTGAGGGCCTCGGGCTTCTTCTTCACGTCTATGTATTTAGCGTCGCTGTAGGCCTCACGGGCCTTGTCCGTGTAGGGTCATCCCACCTTTCCGTAGATGATGATCTTGGACATGTTTCCCTCCGGTCTCGCGGTTATTCCTCGTCTTCGTCCGCCACCTTGTCGAGAACCTTTGCGTAGTAGTGCTGGTCCTTTTCAAGGTTCACCGGCGTGTTGCGCGTCATGTTGAGCTTCATGATGAGGTAGTTGAGCTTCTTCATGGTGCGGTAGCGCTCTTTTTCGTCCTTCATCCCCGAAAGAAGGTCCTCGGTGGTGGTTATCTCCCTTCTCAGCTCCAGCTCCGGGGGAAGGCAGTCCGCGTTCTTGAGCACCTTGTAGGCCATCCTGAGGTCTTCGGGGATGTGGGATTCGTCCTCCAGCCTCATGGGCTTGCCCATGCCTTCGATGTTGTCGAAGTCGCCCCGCTCCACCGCCTGCCGGATGCGCTCCTCAGCGAGCTTTCTCCAGGCCTCGAAGCTCATGGGGCCACCTCAAGGGGAAAAGCCCCCAAGTGGTTGAACCTGCTAATATTGTTTGCTAGCGCCATATTCGTTGTCCTTCGTGATCCCATAGAACAAAATTATTATACCAGGTCCCAAAGAGTAAGCAAAGCCGCTACTCCTGGGCGCCGGCCTTCTCCCCCTCTTCCGCTTCCAGCCCTTCGAGCATTATAAGCTGCTTGTCCACCTCGCGGGTGAGCTCCCGGAACACCTCCTCCGAGATGAGACCGTCGAGATACGCCTCCTTGAGGCCGTCCTTCTGTGCGTGGATGAGCCTCTTTCGGGCCGCGATGCGCTCCCTCTTCGCGGTCCTCAGGTCGCCCTCGTACGCGGCCTCGAGCTCCTGGTGTAGCTCGTTCACCCGCGCAAGAAGCACCTTCTCCAGCCTCTTGTAGTTGGCCCGGGTCACGAGCCCCTGCTGCCCCAGCCTCCTCAGCTCTTCGAGGGCCCTCTCGTTGCCGATGATGGACCCCTTGAGCAGCTCGTAGGACCTCTGCTTATGGTCGACCCCGGCCAGGCCGAGCCTGTAGAGCAGAGGCTTCATCGAGAGCCCCTGCACCAAAAGGGTGAAGAGCACCGCGCCGAAGATCATGGCCATGATGAGCGGGCGGTGTTCCATGGTCTTGGGCAGGGCCATGGCCAGCATCATGCAGAGCGCGCCCCGGATCCCTCCCCAGAAGAGCACCCCCTGGACCCTCGGCTCAATAGGCCGCCAGATTCTCTTCAGCACCCCCGATGAGAAGAGCACCGCCGCGGCC
>JARFUL010000040.1 GCA_029289015.1 Syntrophobacteria bacterium
CCACACCACTCAAAACCTTCAGCCACTCCCTCGCGTCCTCGCTATCCGGGTCAAGCTCCAGCGCGGCTTCGAAGTCCTTTAGCGCGGCCTCGGTCTCCCCGAGCTTTTCCCGGGCCTGGCCCCGGTTCACGTAGGGTTCAACAAAGCTGGGGCTCAACCCGATGGCCCGGTCATAGTCCTCCACAGCTCCCCCGAACTCCCCCTTCCGGTATTTCATGTTGCCCCGGTTGTTGTATGCGTTGGCATAGTCGGGCCTTATGAAAAGGGCTTTTTCGTAGTCCCGGGCCGCGGCGTCAAAATCCCCGGCCCGCTCCCTGGCCAGCCCCCGGCTGTTGAGCACGTGGGCCAAAAGGTTGACAGCCGGATACTCCGAGTAGGATTTGCCCCCGAGGTCGCAGTCAAAGCCCAGGGGGTCGGTGTGCTCTATGTTGTACGCGATGCCGTGGGCCCGGAGCCTGTTCAGGATGTGCTCGCCGCTGACCAGAATCGTGAGCTCGAGGTCCTCCCTGAGCCCCAGCACGGTGAAGAGCGACGTGAGCCCCACGCAGTTCCCCACCTTTGAGTTTATGTCGGGGTTTAGCTGCGCGTCGATGACGCGGGCCAAAAGAATGTTGCTGTCGTGCCTCCTGGGCTTGGTGTGCCACAGGTGCTCAAAGAGCATCCGGGCCCTGTACCTGGGCCGGAACCGGGCCTTATACTCGTCGGAAGGGGGAAAACCCACCGGGTTGTTTCTCTTCAGTTTTTCGATGAACCCTCGATGGATCCGGTCCAGCTTCAGCCGGTATTCCTCGAACTCCTCATCGGTGCTAAGGCCCGAGAGTGTGAGGAGCGCGCGGGCCAGCGGAACGTCTCCTTCGGCCCTTAACTCCCTGATGAGCCTCTCTTCCGGGTCAGGTATGGTCATGCGGCGGCTCTTTCGGAAAGGAACGGTTTTAAGGGTCCCGCATCCTGCGGCACGCGGGGGCTCTAGAGGGGCTTTTTGCCCTGGACCAGGCAGTCCATCTGAGGCCCCTCCCGCACCATGTTCACGTCCGTGTACCCGGCCTCCTCCATGGCCCGGCTTATCTCGCGGAAGGTGTAGGTGTCGCCGCCCTCGGTGTGCACCAGCATGTTTATCGCGAAGGTCGCGCCCGCGGGCGGGCTGGTCCTCGACTCGTCCATAACGTGGTCCCGGATGAGGAGCACGCCGCCGGGCAGGAGCGCGCGATGAACCTTCCTGCAGAGGTCCAGGTTCTCCTCGGGGCTGTTCTGGTGGATGATCGCGGACAAGAGCGCGAGGTCGCACCCCGGGGGCAGCTCGTCCTCGTAGAAGTCGCCCTCAACGAGGTCCACCCTGTGGATGAACCCCTCGTGGGTGAGCCTCTCCTTTGCCATGGGGATCACCTTGGGGAGGTCGAAGAGCACCGCGCTCATGCCGGGGTTTCTCTCGAGAAAGGCCATGGTGTAGGTGCCGGACGCGCCGCCGATGTCCAGGAGGCGGCTGTAGGGAGAGAGGTCGTAGTCCTCCGCTATCTCGCGGGCGAGCTTTCTGCCCACCACGTGCATCGCGCCGATGAACGCCTCCAGGCTCTCGTCGTCCCTCTCGGCCATGGGCTTGCGCCTGGGGTTCTCCCCGGTCCTCACGATGTCGGTGAGCGCGCCCCAGGTGTCCCACATTCCGGCCATGTGCCGGGCCATGGGGAGCTCGCTCTCCGGGTGGCCCAGGGAGAGGATCGAGCCGAGCCCGGTGGGCCTGTAGGTCTCCCCCTCCTTCTCTAGGAGCTCGTAGATCACCAGGCAGTCGAGGAGCCTTGTGAGGGCTCTTTGGTCGAGCCCGAGCTCTTTGGCCAGCCCTTGAGCGGTCGCGGGCTCCTTGTGGACCCGGGTGAAAATATCAAGGTCCACCCCGGTGAGGATCACGCGGCTCTTGAAAAAACCTCTGATCTCGCTGAGCACGTCGCCTTCTATCATTTATCGGCCCTCCTCGGCTGGTTTTTTACAAAGTAAACCACAACCCGGGCCCATTTTCAAATCGCAAGGGGGGGGTGAAACCGGGAAAACATGGTTGTTATGCGGCCTTATTTGTCTTAGGATGTTTCCCTGGCCCCCTGAGATTTCGGGGCGGAGGCGCGCTTTTTCTAAGGGGTCTTATGGAGGAGCTTTTCAAAAGGGTGATAGCCGACGAGGACCTGGGGGGCCGCGTGGCCGGGCTCAGGGGGCTGGCCTGGGCCGCGAGCCTCTTTTACGGCGCGGGCGTGCGTTTGAGGGATTTTGCCCTCAACGCGGGGCTCTACCCCACAAAGAGGCTGCCCGGTGTGGTGGTCTCGGTGGGGAACATCGTGCTGGGGGGCACGGGCAAGACGCCCCTGGTCATATCTCTGGCCAGGCTCCTTCGGGACGCGGGGCTTTCCCCCGCGGTGCTCAGCCGGGGCTACCGGGGCAAAAGACGCGACGACGAGGCGGTGGTCTCCTCTGAGAAAAGGCTCTACCTCGGGCCCGAAGACGCGGGCGACGAGCCGGTGCTCATCGCGAAGAACGCGGTGGGGGTGCCGGTGATCGTGGGCAGGAACCGCTGGCAGACCGGGCGCAGGGCATACCGCAGGTTCGGGTCCC
>JARFUL010000041.1 GCA_029289015.1 Syntrophobacteria bacterium
GATAGGGGGTCAACATTAGTTGGCTCTTTTCTCGCGTTCAGAAGCCCGCTCCCTGCCCTACCCTGTCGAAATACTCCTCGCGGCACATATTCTCCACGTCAAGGAGGGTCCCGAAGGGTTCGTTGAAGTCAATATCCCCGGTGGTAAAGAGCCCGTGGCCCCAGACAATGCCTCCCGGGTGCTCACTCAAGGCCCGCGGGAGGGTGTGGCAGAGCCCGAAGGGCCCGGTGCCTACCTCCCCGGGCACAATGGGGATGTCTCCCACAAAGCGCTCCTCCGTGCATTTGATGTGACACTGGCCCTTCAGGTCACAGTCCTCCCTGTCGCAGTCCATGGACAAGATGACCGCAAACTTCGGATGGCCGTGAAGGATGGCCCTCTTTTTGGTGCGCAAAAACACCTCGAGGTGCGCGCCCAGCTCGCTCGACGCGGTGAGCCCCGCGCAGGAGGTGCCGTCCACGGGGCACGGATCAATGCACCCCTCCAAATCGTCCAGGGAGCTGCCGGTCTGGCTGATGTATACCTTATCGTTGCGAAGGTACGAGATGTTGCCGAAATAGGAGTCCACCAGCCGGTATTCCACGGTGCGCCTTCCCGCCTCGCAAAGGGCCCTGTGCACCTCCTCCACCGCGGTAAAAGGTCCGTGCATCAGCTCGGGCGCGTCCCCCGGGGGAGTGTCCAATTTGGACACCGCCTTGTGGAACGCGTCCCGCTGCTCGCTGCTCACCCGCCCCTTTTTAACATCGCGCAAATAGTCCGCGAAGAACTTGACAAAGCAGGCGAAGCAGACCGAGCTGTAGGTAACGAAGCCCTGCTCCGGGCTCACGGTGCCGAAGGTAACCACGCCCGCACCGGGAATGATAAGGCCCTTCCTGTATTTTAGGGCCCGGATTATGGCCCGCGGGGAAAACTCGAACGAGACCGGGAGATCATGGAGAAAGGTGCGGGTCTCGCAGTCGTTGGGATATATGGTTCCCCCGGAGCCTCGGGCGAGATAATCAATGATGGTTCCATAGGGCTCCGCGGGCCTCGAAAAGACCAGGGAGTTGATGTTCAGTCCCTCGAAGACATCCTCCAAAAGTACTGTTGTCTCGTTGTGCGTGTTCCAGACCAGGTCTGCGTCCAGGCCGCCCACCAGGACGGAGCCGGGCTCTGCCAGCCCCGCATCGATCAGCTTCTTGGCATACTTGTTTACTAACTGTTCCATGTCAGGCCGAGGCCGCGCGCGACCTCCTCTTTGGGCATGCCGTTTTCGTCGAGCCCCCTGATCCTGTAATATTTGGCCCTTGCCTCGACAAACTCCTCGCGGTCCAGATGGGGGATTTCGATGCTGTCGCCGCTTGAGCCGTGCTCCCGGAAGAACCGCTCGGGCAGGTCGTCGTCGTCTTTCGTGAACCCGTTGAGCGCGTTCATGATCCGCTCGTTGTAGTATATCCTCTCGCCGACCTCCATCAGGTCCTGGGCCGAGGTCTCAGCCCCGGTGACCGCGGTGAACACGTTGGCGTACTCCTCCAGGGTAGCCGCGAAAAAGATGAACTTGCACGCGGTCAGGGAGTCCACCACCGCGTTCTGGTCCTCAGCTATCTTGATAATCCTGGCCTTGCCGCTGAAGGTGAAGCGATCCGTCGCGACGGGCTTGCGGAGGATCTCGTGGCTTATGGGATAGGCCCTGAGATGACACCCTCCCCGGGTGGAGACCGCGTAGGCCAGGGCCATGCCGTACGCGCCCCGGGGGTCGTACGCGGGCAGCTCCAAACCCTTGACCGTCATGGAGAGCCCGGGCTTGCCCGCGTGCGCGGCATATCTCTTGGAGCCCTGCCCCAGCTCCCGTCCGATGCCCCGGCCCCGGCCGATCTCTTCGAGCAAAGAGAGCACCCTTCCGGGGGTGAGCCTTTCACCGGTAATCTCCGCGTGGCAGGCCAGGGTCACGGCCGCGGAGATGGTGTCCATGCCATACCTGTTGCACAGCGAGTTGGCCTCGAACACGAGGTTGATGTCCACGTTGCCGATGAGCGCGGAGAAATGGGACATGGTCTCGAACTCCGGCATGGACCTGCCCTCTTGGGAGATCTTCTTGCACAGGATGTGGCACCCCTTGCAGCCGCGCTTTTTGGGGTGGTATCTCTCCTTGAACGCGGCCGCGTTCAGGGAGGACGCGGGCTCAAAAGATGTTTTGGTGAAATTGTCCGTGGGCATCATGCGCCGGCTGTCCGTGAGGTCGTAGATTGCACCGGTGCCGAAACAGGAAAACCCGTGCTCCCCCATGAGCACCGGAGACGCGGCCGCGAGGCGGAAGATCTCTTCCCGGGCCCTTTTCAGCGCGCCGAGATCATCCACCGGGACCCGCCTGGTCCCCTTTACCGCGACATACTTCAGGTTCTTCGCGGCAAAACTGAGGCCCAGGCCGGTGCGCCCCGCGCTGTGGTGTCTGTCCACCATGATGTTGGAAAACCGCACGCGGTTTTCCGCGGCGGGCCCGATGGCCGCGACGGCCCCCTTTCCCCTAAGCCGCGAGGTAACCTGCTCGGTGGTGAGCCCGGCCACGGTCGCGGCATTTGCAATTGTCACCCTGTCGTGGTCTATCTCTATGCCGCACAGGAAGGGGGATACTCCCGTAATTACGATCCCGTCCCACCCGGCCCTTTTCAGCTCGGTGCCCAGCCGCCCCCCCACCGAAGAATCGGCCACCGTACCGGTAAGCGGCGAGCGCGACATCACCGTGGCCCGGCCCGAGGTGGGGGAGATGGTGGCTACCAGGGGGCCGGTAAATATACAGAGCGGCATGTCGGGGCTGTTCCAGGGCAGGGTCGCGCGCTCCCGCAGGTAGCAGCCGGCCAGCCCCTTGCCGCCGACATACTTATAGAGGGTCTCGGGTGAAGGCCGCTCCACGCGGTGCGTCCCCCTGCCCAAATCTATGTGGAGGACCCTGCCTCTCCAGCCCTTCATCTTTTTGTTTTACTCTCCATTAAGGAACATGACCCGAGCCGCAACTACAAAGCGGATGATTCAGGCCCTTCTCGCGTTGAGAGAGCCCGGGTTCGCTGAGACCGGGGAAAAGCCTAGACCAGTTGAAAATAATATCACAGCGAAAAATCCGCGCCGCGCGCTCATAAGGGGTCTCCAAAGCCCACGAACGCCCCCCAGTAATAGGGGTGGGGGGTCCTCTTCATCTGTTTTAGGGCCGCGTTCCTCAACGCGTGGATCTTGGGCACCCCGTTCAGGTAGTCGCTGTAGAACGCTACCATGAGCTCCCGTGTCTCCCTGTCCGGAACGGACCACATGGACATGACAAGCGTCTTCGCGCCCGCGAGAATAAAGGCCCGGCTGAGCCCGAAGACCCCTTCGGAGATCTTGACCTCCCCGATGCCCGTTTCGCACGCGGAAAGGACCACCAGGTCGGTCCCCTCAAAATCGAGGGTCGTTATCTTCTCCGCGCACACAAGGCCCTGGTCGGTGGAGTCTCTTATCCCCAGGTTCGCGCCGGCAAGCGCTAGGCCCGAGCGGAGCATGGGGGTCTCCAGCCCCGAAAGCCTGGGGCCGGGCATCTCTTTCACCGTGATGGCCCGCGAATCTTCGATGGCTCTGTAGTCATTGTCCGTGAGGAAAAAGCCGTGGGTGGCCAGGTGGAGCACACCGGGCCTGGGATTTCTTGCCAGCTCCCTTTCCTGCGCGTCACCCCCCAAAAGGGTCTTCACCTCCATTCTCTTGGTGAGCAGCCTGTCCACCCTTTGGGCCTCCAGCCTTGTTTCGGGCAGGGGCTTGAAATTGAAGCCAGAGAGGTCCCGGGAGCGCAGGCTCCTATCTTTAGAATAGGCCGAGCTTTTACCCGTGAAGTCGAAATCCGGATCAGCCAGGATGAGCGCGGGCCTCCTGGACGCTCTCTTTGAGCCGAAACGGAGGATGTCGCGGCCCGTGGACAGGTAGTTGAAGGTGTAGGATTCGATGAGGTGTTTGCCCCTTTCATCCACCAGCACCCCGAAGGGGAGCATCGAGAGCCTGCCGTCCGGGCTTATGAATATGTAATCGCTCTCACCCAAAAGCTGCTTTATGGGGCTGAACACCCTTGCGTGAAGCTCCCCGGCCAGGGAGTAGGCTTCCGGGCTCTTCTCCCTCACCGCGCTTTTAAATACCGTGACGAGCCTGTCTATCCCTTCCGCGTCGCCGAGGTCCACCATCTTTACGCTACCCGGTCTTTTCGCGTGAAGTATAAACGCGAGATACCTCGCGGGCCGCCACCTCTTTTTTGCGCGCTTTGCCTTGAAGTCGAAGATATTGGACCTAGCTAGCTCCACGAGCACGGACCTTTCAGGCATTGCCCGGGCCACGCTCTCGAGGCCGGCTCTGCCCACCGTCTCCTCCAGCGCGAACTTGGCGGACAGCCGGCTCAAGGAGCCCTCCAGCCTCTCTCTTTTTGCCTCGAGGTTTGCCAGCCTGGTTCTGAAAGCCTCGGGGGTGGAGCTGCCCGGCGCGCCAAAGGCCAGCTTGATGAGCTGCGCCTTTACCTCGGAGAGGGCTTGAAATTTTGCGGCCGCGCCCGGATTTCCCGAGAAGATCGCCCTCTTGTAGCGGGAATGGGCCTCCAGGGTGAGGCCCTTCCGGGCCAG
Organism: Syntrophobacteria bacterium; assembly: GCA_029289015.1. GTDB lineage: Bacteria > Desulfobacterota > Syntrophobacteria > JARFUL01 > JARFUL01 > JARFUL01. The sequence continues at coordinate 4,605 of JARFUL010000041.1, forward strand.
GACCATGTTCATTCCCGCAAAGAGCGCGTCCGGGTGGTTGGGAAGGTGGGAGGCAATGAGGCTCAGCAGGCCGTCCATCTGGCCGGAGACCGTGAACAGGAAGGCCAGCTTCTCCTTCTCGGAACCGAATCCCAGGACCCTTCGGACCTGCCTGTCCGTGATGGCGGCCATCTTTTTCAAGAGCCTGAGGGTCTCGTGGTATCTGCCCTGCGCAGCCCTGTTTAGAGCCTGGTTGCCCAGAATATCCGCGAGGTCCTGGTGATTGGGGCCGAATCTCTTTCTCAATATTTCAACGGCACGCCTGTAGTGCGGCTCCGCTTTGTCATAGTGGCCGTATTCCCGGTAGATCTCTGCCAGGTTGTTGAGGGACGAGGCCACGGAGTCGTGGTCCTTTCCCAGGACCTTCCGTTTTATGTCGAGGGCCTTCAGGTAGAGGTTTTCGGCCCTGGCAAAGTCTCCGGTGGAGTGGTAGAGCTTGGCCAGGTTGTCGATGTGGGACGCGACGAAGGGGTGGTCTTCACCGAAGTTTCTCCTGTCGATCTCGAGCGCCCTGGTGTAGAGCGGCTTGGCCTTCCCGTACTCCCGAAAGATGTAGTGGAGCGTGCCCAGGTTCGCGAGGCTTCCGGCTATTTCGGGGTGGCCCGCCGGAAGGGCCTTCTCATAGATGGCCAGTCCCCTCTTGTAGAGCTTTTCCGCGTTGCCGTAGGACCCGAGGGTCTGGCTCAGGAGGGCCAGGTTGTTCAGTCCCGCAGCAAAAACGGGGTGGCTGTCTCCATAGACCTTTTTGTCTATCGCGAGGGCCCTCCTGAAGAGCGGCTCGCACCTCTCATACTCCCCTGTCTCAAGGTAGAACAGGGCCAGGTTGTTCAGGCTTCTGGCCACATAGGGATGCTCGGGTCCCAGCTTCTTCTCCCATATGGACAGGGCCCTCCTGTGGAGCTCCTCCACCTTGTTGCGGATGCCCATGGCTTTATAGAGCACCGCGAGGTTATTGAGGCTCTGGGCCACCTGGGGGTGGTCCGGGCCGAACTCCCGCTCCCTTATGGCCAGCGCCTTCTTGAAAAGTATCTCCGAGCGCCCATAGAAGCCCATGGTGTGGTAGAGGCTGGCAAGGTTGTGGAGGTCCAGGGCCACGGTCCGGTTGTAGGGCCCGTAGAAGTTTTCGTCGATTGTCAGCGCCCTATGGTAGAACCGCTCCGCGTTGGTGTATTTGCCCATGGCCGCGTAGAGCTCGGCCAGGTTGTTCAGCACCAGCGCCACCTCGGGATGTTTGGGCCCGAAGACCCTCTCCTTTATCTCGAGGGATCGCCTGTAGAGCAGCGCCCCTTTCTTGGGGTCGCCCGCGGTTGTATAGAGCAGGGCCAGGTTGTTCAAAGCCGCGGCGACCTTCTCATGGTGGGGACCCAGCACCCTCTCCCTTATGGCCACCACCTCTTTCGCGTAGGGGATGGCCTCCTGGTATTTGCCCTGGCGGTAGAGCTGAATCACCGAGGTATTGAGCTCCCTGGCCCTTTGGAGCTCCCGGTGCTGCCCCGGGGCCGGAAGGGGCATGGACAGGAATAAGAGGACAGTGAGCGCGACACTGACGAGGGGGGCTTTTCTCGGCATCTGACACTTACCTCGCAAAGAGCCGGAAGGGGCTCATAAGACCGTCCTATAGCGCGACGCGGTCTCCATGGTTTTGGGCGCGCTGCCTTGATATACGCTTAATTGCGAAGGAGGGAGAAATTTCGAGCCGTTCTGCCCGACACAAAACAGCCGATCATCGCTTAAGGTATCTTAGCAGAAGATCGGGGGGTGAAGAAAGTCAGGATTTTGAAGGGGCCGCGAACCCCTTTGCCGCAACCGGCTCATGGCAGGGGCCAATTCTCCGAAGCTTGTCAACGCGGCGCGGAAAAGACCGGCCTGCGCTTCACACGCCGCGGGTCTCCCTAAACCCCCGTCATGGGCGCGGGGCCCGGCAGGGGAGCTCACTTGTCGAGAATGGCTATTGTCTGCGCGATCTCCTCGGGGGTGACGGTCTTTCTAAACCGCTCGAGATCATCCATCAGCTTCTGGAAATGGACCCCTTCCGCCGCGCTGATCCAGGCCAGCTTGAGGCGTTCGGGCCGGATGTCCCGCCTCTGCATCTTCCGGTGCACCCGCGCGATCCGCTTCTTGGTCCAGTGGTTCGCGTCGATGTAGTGGCAGTCGCCGATGTGGCACCCGCTCACCAGCACCACCGGGGCGCCGCGCCTTAACGCATGCCAGATGAACTCCTCCGCGACCCGGCCGGAGCACATGGTGCGGATCAGCCTTGCGCTGGAAGGATACTGGAGCCTGGACACGCCCGCGTAATCCGCGCCCGCGTAGGAGCACCAGTTGCAGGCAAAGGCCAGGATCTTGTTCTGGGGCTCTTCGGCCAGAAGGGTGTCGATCTGGGCCTTGATCTGCTCGTCCGTATAGTGGTGCATGACAATCGCGCCGAAGGGGCACTCCGCCGCGCAGGTGCCGCACCCCGCGCACGCGGCCTGGATGATACGCGCGGTTATCTTCTTCTTGGGGTCCACACTCACCGCGTTGTAGGAGCACACGTCCGCGCACCGGCCGCACGCGTTGCAGTGGGCCTCCATCACCTCGCAGCGCACCCCTTCGAGGGTGATCTCGCCGCGGTTCATGAGCCTCACCGCGCGCACCGCCGCGGCCGAAGCCTGGGTAACGGACTCCTTGATGTCCTTGGGGCCCTCCGCACTGCCCGCGTAGAATATTCCCCTGGTGGCCGCGTCCACGGGCCGCAGCTTGGGATGGGCCTCCAGGTAGAAACCGTCCGAGGTGCACTGCAGCGAGAGCACCTCCTTGAGGCGGCGGTTGGCCCTGCGGGGCTCAAGCCCCACAGCCAGCACCGCCATGTCCACGGTGTGGGACTCGAGGGTGTTGGTGGCCGTGTTTTCCACCTTCAGGACGAGCTGCTCCGAGTCGTTTTCACTCACGTCTCCGGGCAGCCCCCGGATATAACGGACGCCCGCCATGCGGCTCCTGCGGTAGAGATCCTCGAACCCCTTGCCGAACGCGCGGATATCTATGTAGAAGACCTTGACGTCAAGGTCTGGGTAGTACTCCTTGAGGGTCAGGGTGCTCTTGATGGTGTTCATGCAGCAGATGTTGCTGCAGTATGGGTTGCCCCGGCGCTCGGACCGGGACCCCACGCACTGGATGAACGCGACGGAGCGGGGCACCCGCATGTCCGAGGGGCGCACCGGCTTGCCCTGGGTGGGGCCTCCCGCGTTGATG
>JARFUL010000042.1 GCA_029289015.1 Syntrophobacteria bacterium
CAGGTGCTCAAGGCCGAACTCCCTGGACCTTATGAGCGCCGCGTGGAATGCTCTCAGGTCGTCGGGCCTTTTTACCAGGGAGCCCGTGTTCACCGCCCAGAGCCCGAAGACAAAGGGAAGGCCGGTGATCTGGCGCCACGCGGTCCCGAGGTCCATTACGGACCACCCGTGGGGCAGGCGCGAGAGCCTCAGGGCCTCGTCGCCTATGCAGAGCACCCCGGAGTAGCCGTCCTCAAAGACCTCGGGGTGGCCCGCGGGGCCCACCGAATAGCTGGGCCGGACCCCGTAGACCTCCTGTAGGATAACACGAAGCAGCGCGCACGAAGTCACGGAGTTTTCCGTGAGCAGGACCCTTCGGCCGTCAAGCTCCTTTGCGGCTTGCTTCATAAAGAAGAGCACCGAGCCCACCTCGCGGCTCGCGGCTATGGAGAAGTCGGGCAGGATGAGATAGGAAGCAGCGGCCAGGGAGTACTCCACCGACGATATCGCGGACACGTCCAACTCCCCGGCTCTCAGCATCGCGTTCAGCTCAGCGGGCGTGCCCGGGACAAGCCGGCAGGGGAAATCCACCAGCCCCTCCCTCAGCCCCCAGTAGACGGGCAGGGTGTTTATGGACCCGATCATCCCCACCCTGAGCAGCCTTTTTGCCATTAATCTTCCTCCGGGCCTATCCATTTGAGGCCGTTTGTATCATGGAGCGCGACCACCGCGTCAAAGGGCGTGGGCCACTTCTCCTCGGCAGGCACGAAGATGAGCCTCGCGGGTTTTCCGGGCTCTATCGCGCCAAAAGCTTCCGCCGCGCCGAGGACCTCTGCGCCCCCAATGGTGGCCATTTCAACTATCCGTTTCGGCGCCACCCCGGGGAATCTCTCTGCCACAAAGGACATCTCCCCGAAGATGGAAAGGTCATGGTTGGAGGCCAAAGAGTCGGTGCCCAGCCCGGCCCTGATGCCCATGCCCAGCATCTTCTCTAGGCGCGCCTTATTTAGCCCTAAGTTGGCGTTGGACCTGGGGCAGAAGCAGACACTCGCGCGGGAGGCGGCCAGGATCTCCATGTCGCTTAGGCTGAGCTCCACCGCGTGGACCACCAGGCTGCCTTCGTCCAGCACGCCCAGCATTTGAGCATATTCAACAGGGCTCACCCCGGGCGGGCGCCACTTTTCCACGGGCACGCCCCTTTGCGCGATGAAATCCCTGAGCGGCCCCCCGCCGTCCCTCAGGAACCTTACTTCGTCGGCCGACTCCCCCAGATGGATGGAGAAGAGCCTTCCGGCTCTTTTGGCCTCGCGCTTGAGCGCCCGCATCAGGCTGGCGGAGGTGGAGTAGGGCGCGTGGGCCGCAAGCCCGCAGACCACCCCGTTGGCCGGGCTGCCGAAGGACTCCTCCCGCGCGATTTCGCCCACCTCCCCGCCGGTGGAGAAGAGGCCGAACCGCTCGTGAAGGAGAACCGCGTGGAGGCACGACTCCCCCAGCAGGGAAGACGTCACTCCCGTGTTGGTTATGTCCGCGACAAGCCCCGTGCCCGCGTCCAGGACCCCGGACAGGGCCCGCGCGGCACTATCCCTGACTTCCGAAGGGGAGAGGGCCGCCCTCTCCGTAACCACCCACCCGAGCCAGTCGGTGAAGCTGTTGGCCTGTGCCCGGGCGTATCTCAGCGCGGATAGCTCCAGGTGGCAGTGGCAGTTGACGAGCGCGGGCATTATCACCCCTTCGCCGTGGTCCACACTGTTTTTGCACTGCCAGCCAAGCTCCCTTTTCGCGCCCACGGCCGCGACCCGTCCATTGACCACAGCCACCCCGCCGTTATCTATGGGACCTCGGCTCATGGGGAGCACCCACCTCGCGGTATGGAGGGTCGCGGCGCGCATCAGCCCTCTATGACCTCGTAGAAGGTGTTGCGCGTTTCGGCCGCGAAGCCCGCGTCGGTTATGACCCTTTCAATGTCCTGTGGCGTCGCGCTGAAGCTCACCCCCGCGGCTTTGACCACGTTCTCCTCCAGCATGGTGGAGCCCATGTCGTTGGCCCCGAAAGCCAGAGCCACCTGGCCCCCGCCCAGCCCCTGGGTGACCCAGGAGGCCTGGATGTTGTCCACATTGTCCAAAAAGATGCGGGAGATGGCCAAAGTCCTCAGGTACTCCGCGAGGGTGGCCTCGGGCATTCTCAGCGCGGTGTTTTTCGGCTGGAAGGACCAGGGGATGAACGCGGTGAACCCGCGGGTTCTATCCTGGAGGTCCCGGATCTTCTGCAAATGCTCGATCCTTTCGAGCGGTGTCTCCAGGTGTCCAAACATCATGGTGGCCGTGGTTCTGAGCCCCATGCCGTGGGCCTGCTCCATTACCGCGAGCCACTGAAAGCTGGTGCACTTTTTGGGAGAGATTCGCGCCCTGACCCTGTCCGAGAGGATCTCCGCGCCCCCGCCCGGCATGGAGCCGAGGCCCGCGTCCATGAGCCTTGCCAGGGTCTCTTTTACGGAGATGTTCGAGAGGCTTGCGATATGAACGATCTCGGGCGGCGAGAACCCGTGGACGTGGATGTCGAAGTTGGCCTTGATGAAGCGGAGCATGCCCACGTAATAGTCAATATCCAGCTCCGGGTGAAGCCCGCCCTGGAGGAGAATCTGCACCCCGCCGAGGGAGACGGTCTCCTCGATCTTGGAGAAGAGCTCCTCGTCGCTCAGAACGTAGCCCTCCGCGTGGCCCGGCGGCCTGAAGAACGCGCAGAACGCGCACCCTGAGATGCAGACATTGGTGTAGTTGATGTTGCGGTCCTTTATATAGGTCACCGCGGCCCCCGGATGGAGCCTCCTCTTGACCCCGTCGGCCAGGAGCCCCAGGGTGATGAGATCGCAGTTGATGTAGAGGCTGAGGCAGTCCTCGGGGTCGATTCGCTCAACGGCCTTCACCTTCAAAATGGCGGATTCCACGCGGTCCATGCTCACTCAACCCGGTTGTAGAAGGTGTCCCTCTCCACAGGCTCGAGGCCCGCGGCCGAGATGAGCCTTCTCAGCTCGTCCCTGGTGAGGGACTGCGCGGTCTCGGCCCCGGCCATGTGGGTTATCTTCTCCTCCATGATGGTGCCGTCCAGGTCGTCCGCGCCGAAGCTGAGCGCCACCTGGGCCACCTTGGTGCCCAGCATCACCCAATAGGCCTTTATGTGGGGGAAGTTGTCCAGCATGAGCCGGGCCAGCGCGATGGTCTTGAGGCTATCGAAGCCGGTCGCGGGCCGGATGTGGTCCAGCCCGGTGTTCGCGGGGTGAAAGGCCAGGGGGATAAGCGCCATGAACCCCCCGGTCTCGTCCTGGAGGTCCCTTAGCGCGATGAGATGATCGACCCGCTCCTCACTGGTCTCGATGTGCCCGTAGAGCATGGTCGCGTTGGTGCGTATCCCCAGCCCGTGGGCCGCGCGGTGGACGTCGAGCCACTCATCTGCACTCAGCTTTGTGGGGCACAGTTTCTTCCTCACCCTGGGGCTGAATATCTCGGCCCCGCCCCCGGGCATGGACCCTAAGCCCGCGTCCTTGAGCTCCCCTAGAACCTGAACCCGGCTCTTGCCGGAGATTTCAGCCATGTGCGCGACCTCCACCGCGGTGAAGGCCTTGAGGTGCGCGTCGGGCCTCGCGCTCTTGAGCTCCCTCAGAAGGTCCACGTAGTACGCAAAGGGAAGGCCCGGGTCCACGCCGCCCACGATGTGAAGCTCCCGGATCGGCTCGTGGATCCTCTCTTTGACCTTTTGGGCCGCGTGCTCGATGGTGAGCCGGAAGGCCTCGGGGTGGCCCTCGGGCTTTCCGAAAGCGCAGAACGTGCAGCCGTTGGTGCAGACGTTGGAGTAGTTGAGGTGCTGGTTGTAGATGTAGAAGGCCACAGCCCCCAGGAGCCGCTCCTTGACGATCCTCGCGAGGTATCCCACGGCCAGGAGGTCCCGGGAGCCAAAGAGCGCGATCCCGTCCTCCCTGGTGAGCCGCTGGCCTTTGATCACCTTCTCGTGGATGGCTCCGAGCCCGGCCCTTTCTAGGGCCTCCCCGGCCAGATCATTGTTCATGTCCATTGGTAAAGCCTCCCCCGGATTGTGACCGGGTGGTCATTTGGACCTCAAAAAAAGGGCGCGTGGTCCGCCGCGCCCAAAAATACTCAGGGTGCAAGACCGCTCCTCAGGGCCTCGACCACCTCGTCCACCCTTTTGTTGACGCTCCCTGGCTCCCTGAAGAGGCTGGGCCCCGCGTCGAGGTGCCTCATGGAATAGGCCATAAGAAACCTGTCGAAGAGGGCGTCCAGGATGAAGGTCTGGGTCTCGATGTTCAGGTCGCTGCGAATCTCGCGTCTGGCTATGCCCTGGATGAGCAGGGAGCCCAAATATTTTGCCGAGAGCCTGCGCACCTTCTCAACCAGCTCTTCCCTGAAGGGTATTCCGCCCTCGAACATTATCCTCAGGTAGATGCTGTAGAGCCTCGGATGCTCCTCCACGAACCCCACCCCCGCAAGGAGCGAGCTCTTCAGCCTCTCGAAGAAGGGCTCCTCCAGGCTCGACTCCCGCACCCCGGCCAGGTTGTTCTTCACCATGCCCAAGGCGTATTCGAACACGAAGAGGAAGAGGGACTCCTTGTTCTTGAAGTACTGGAATATGGAGCCCTTGGCTATCCCGAGCGCGGCCACGATGGAGTTTATGGAGGCCCGGTTGTACCCCTTTTCCGAAAACTCGGAGACCGCGGCGTCCACCACCTTCAGCCTCTTCTCCTCACTCAGCCCTAAAAAGGTCTTCCTGGCATACATTGCTGCCTCCCCATGCAAAATGACCACCTGGTCATTTTGCCGGACCAGAGGGAGAAGGGCAAGGGATAATCCACGTTTCAGGGTCCCGGGTGGGGCCGGAGCACGGGCCGGTAATCCGGGGGCCGAACCCCGGGGGCGCGAGCTCGTGAAAAAAATTATAAGTATTTGTTAACACTTAAAATAATTGACCCAAGAATCCAAACTTACTAATATGATAATTAAGGTAGGTCAATAGAGGTCGCCGCCGGCTGGGGAGGTGGGTTGGCGGATGTTGACCGGTGCCTCTACCTAGACGAGAAGCTTCATCCTGCTTTCTCCCTGAAACGGTAAAGCGCAGGCTTAAAGGTCCCAGGCACGCGCCCCGTTCACCCTCACTTTACCTGAGCCATCGCATAATACTCCCCCAGCGTGGCCCCAAGCTCCCGGGAGACGGGCGGGAGAGCTGTGGAGTAATCCCATCTTTGAAACCGGGCGAAGGAGAGGGGGTGAGTCGGTATCGGGTAGAAGGCGCAAATCGGACACAGAAAGGAGGGGCCATGATCATAAAACAGGCAGAGCTTTTCAAGGGAATGAACAGGGACTTCGTGAAGGGGATAATGGACCTCACGAAGAAAGAGTCCTTTAAGGAGGGGGACATTCTCTTTGCCGAGGGGGACCGGGCCGAGGAATTTTTCATTCTCCTCAGGGGCCGCGTCAAGTTGAGCATAGGTGAAGGGGGGCGGCTTGTCCATGTGGTGGGCCGTCCGGGAGAGGCCTTCGGCTGGTCGAGTCTCGTGGGTCGCGACGCGTACAGCGCGTCCGCGCAGTGTATGGCCCCCACAAAGCTGCTCAAGATGGACCGGGAAGATATTGAAAAGGTCCTGGAAAACGACCCGGCCAACGGTTTGGTCTTTGTCAAGCGTCTCGCGTTGAGTATCGGCGAGAGGTTGGTCAACGCCTACAATTCCCTTCGCTCGATACACCACCTGGAGTTCCCCGACACCTGCGGAACCTCCCAGATGCTGCGGCAGAGGTCTACCCTGTAGGGTCTTGAGTGCGGCGCGGGGGACAGAGCTGGCAGCGGTTGCAGCCCAAAGGGACCTCTGGTCTCCTCGCAAACTTCTACCTTGGATGGGGAAAGGCATCCTGCGGTCCATCCCTGAGGGGCTGGGCCCGCGAACCGAATGACATGGGAGAGAAGCTGTTGTTCGGGGTTGACAGTTCCGAGACCTCCCGGGCCGCGCTCGCGGTGGTGGGGGACCTGCTCAAATCCTCAGAGGGTCTCGACGCGACGATCTTTCACTGCGCGACCCCCTTCGGTGACGACGAGACTGTGCACCTTGATGAAACCGTTCCGCGAGTAGTTCCCATTGCAGGCTCCAAGGCCGCGGACAACCAGAGGGTCCTCAGCCTCGCGAAGGACGCGCTGGTGGGCTCGGGGTTTGACAGCTCCAGGGTGTCGACCGCGCTGCAGGAATACTGTTCCGACCCCGCGGTGGCCATGCTGCACATGGCCTGCAACCAGGGTTACGAGACCATCGCGCTGGCCAGGAGAAAGAGGGCTCGAACCGATCCATCGCCCATGGGCTCCGTGGCCTACCGCCTCGTGTACACCGCGGACAAGCGGGCCATCTGGCTGGTGGATCCGCCCCTTGTTTCCAAAGATGTGCTGGTGGCCCTCGTGGGCGCGCCCATCAGCCGCAGGGTGATGGAGCACGTGGCCAGATACTTCGGCCACCTGAGAGACGAGAGAATCACCTTCATGCACGTGGTGCCCCGCCTCCCCCCAGCCTACTGGGACGACGGGCACATCCTCAAAGGGGACGAGCGCAAGGAGCGGATAGCCAAGATAGCGAGTGACTACGGCGAGATGGTCAAGGATGTCGCGGATATAGGCAGAGAGATGCTCCTTGAAGCGGGAGTGCCCAGGAAGAACGTGAAATTCAGGGTGCGGACCCTCAAGCGGGGCATGGCCCGGGACATCATAAGGGAGATGGAGAGGGGCCGCTACGGCATCCTGGTGATAGGCCGCAGGGGCTCCAGGAACATCAGCAGGTTCCCCTTGGGCAGCAAGGCCGCGAAGCTTCTGCACAGCGCCAGGGGCCGGATGGTCTGCATCGTCAACTGACCTGAAAGGAAGTGCAAGATGAGAGCGGGGGTTATCTTCACCGGAACGGGTCCGATTCTTATCCTGACCACCTACAGTTCCTTTGGTGACGGGAATTTCGTGGAGAAGCTCAACACCAAGGGCATAAGCAAGTTCCTGGCCTACGAGGTGCCCATTGACCTGGTGAAAAAGAGGTACGGCAGGCACTTCGACGTGATCATCAAAGACGTCTCCCAGGAGGACGATCTCAGGATCCTCGACTTCGACGGCCACAGGGTCTTCTACAACTTCTCCTTCGACGAGATGGGGGACGCGTACTACCACGAGGAGAAATGAGGGGGCCTGCCATAAAGCTTCGGCCGGCCCTCATGGTCGCGTCCCAAGGACCGGCGCGCCCCCACACCTTGCCCTGAGCCCCGGCCTATGGTCATGGCCCGCGATCCCGGGCCATTCCCCTGGAATCGAGCCATAACGCCTAAGTATGCCCTCTTTGGCAAGACCTCCCGGCGCGGCAATGCCTGAGCCCCCGGGTGGGAAAGACGCGCGGGGTGGACTCCGTTTTCATGACACCCATCCTTGAACGGGTGACTACAAGCTCCAATCATTCCGAATCATTCTACTAAAGTAGAACTCCAATACTCAAGCCACCAGGCTTCAAGCCGACCGTCCGGGAGATCAAGTAAATTTCTTTACTGCCCCCTGTCACGTTTTCCCTTTTCAGTTGTATATCATAGTAAAACAATATGGTTGAAAAGAGCGTTGAGAAGCCCAGAGGTAGAACCGGACGGCTGCCCCTCGCGCTCGGGGCCACGGCCTTTGTCTTCATCACCGTGCTCTTTTTGGCAGGGTCATGGATGGCTCTGGCAGGCGGCATGGGCCGGGGAGGCATGGGCCACGGGATGATGGGCGGATATGGCAGGGACATGATGGAGTGGGGCCAAAAGGTCCTGCCCGGTCCCGGCTACTATCAGACCGAAAGGCCGGGCGAGCTCAACCGGGACGACTACCGGGAGATCGAGGGCCTCAGAAGAGAGATAAGAGAGAAGAGGCGGGATCTGGCATCTCTGTTCAAGTCCGAAAACCCGGACAGAAAGCTGATAGACAGGAAGCTCGAGGAGCTCGACAGGCTTGAACAGGAGCTGGATATGAGGATCGCGGACTACGAAGCAAAGAGGAGATGAGAGCCATGAAACGATTTACGATACCAAGGGTGGCCCATTGCAGCGAAGGACACTGAACGGGGTCCCGGGCATGACCTTAAACTGCCCGGCTCAGCAGGCCGGTGAAATAATGATAACGGCCAAGGAGAATTGTAAAGTTGAATCCGTGCATTGAGATGGCAACACAACGAGAGTATAATTTTAAGATAATGATTTAACAATGAAACAGAAGCTTAGTGGCATATTCAAGAATCACCCGGCCATGATGGTGATCGGCTGCCTGATTCCTCTCGCGGCCCTTGGAGCGCTCTCATACATGGGGGTCGTGGGGTCATGGGGATACTACGCGTTGCTTCTGCTGTGTCCCCTGGCCCATATCCTGATGATGCACAGAGGCACCGATGATGAATGCCACTAGGTCTAGGCGTGACAATGTCCTGGGCAAGGAAGCGGAAGAGCCCGTCCGAATATCAGGATGAAGTAGAAAGTCGTGGCTAACGAGAGAGTAGAGCTTCCGGTTGTGGGCATGAGCTGCGCCAGCTGCGCGGCCAATGTGGAGCGCACCCTGAAGCAGAAGATAGACGGCGTGACCTCCGCGTCCGTCAACTTCGCGACCGAGACCGCGACCGTGGAGTTCGACCCCGAGGTGACCGGCACCAGAGCCATTGCCAGGGCGGTCCACGACGCGGGCTACGAGCTCATCGTCCCCCAGGAGACCAGGAGGGTTGAGCTTCCCGTGGTGGGCATGACCTGCGCGAGGTGCGCGGCCACGGTGGAAAAGACGCTGAACGAGAAGGTGGAGGGCATTACCTCGGCCAGCGTCAACTTCGCGACCGAGACCGCGGCCGTGGAGTTCGACCCCGCGGTTGCGAGTCCCCAGGCCATGGCCCAAGCGGTCCACGACGCGGGCTATGAGCTGGTCCTTCCCGCGGAGCACGAAGACGAGCCGGACCCGGAGCAGGCCGCAAGGGCGAGGGAGCTTCGCGCGCAAAAAAGGTTCTTCTGGGTGGGCGTAGCCTTCACCGTGCCCCTCTTCGTCCTCTCCATGGGGCGGGACTTCTTTATCTTCGGGGAATGGGCCCACGCCGCGTGGATGAACTGGCTCTTCTTTCTCCTGGCCACTCCGGTGCAGTTCTACACCGGCTCGGGGTTCTACACCGGAGGCTATAGGTCCATACGGTCCGGCGCGGCCAACATGGACGTTCTGGTCGCGATGGGCTCGTCCGCGGCCTACTTCTACTCCACCGCGGTACTGATTTTCCCCGGCATAGGCGATCACGTCTACTTCGAGACCGCGGCCCTTATCATCACCCTCATCAAGCTGGGCAAGCTCCTGGAGGCCCGGGCCAAGGGCCAGGCCTCCGCGGCCATAAGAAAGCTCATGGACCTGGCCCCAAAGGTGGCCCACGTGGAGGACGAGACGGGCGAGGTTAGGGACGTGCCGGCGGAGCAGGTTAGGCCGGGACAGGTGGTGTTGGTGAGGCCGGGGGAGTTTATCCCCGTGGACGGGGTGGTCGCGTCCGGGCGGTCAGCGGTTGACGAGTCCATGCTCACCGGGGAGTCCATCCCCGTGGACAAGACCGAGGGGGACAAGGTCTTCGGCGCGACGGTGAACCAGCAGGGGCTCCTCAAGGTAAGAGCCACGTCCGTGGGGTCCGAGACCGCGCTGGCCCAGATCATCCGGCTGGTGCGGGAGGCCCAGGGCTCCAAACCCCCCATCCAGCGGCTGGCAGACAGGGTCTCCGCGGTGTTCGTGCCGGTTATCATCGTCATTGCCTCCGTTACCTTCGCGATCTGGTGGCTCGCGGGGGGCCAGTTCGTGCCCGCGATGATCCACATGGTCGCGGTTCTGGTGATCGCGTGTCCCTGCGCGCTGGGCCTCGCCACCCCCACGGCCGTCATGGTGGGCACAGGCAAGGGCGCGCAGATGGGCATACTCTTCAAGAACTCCGAAGCCCTGGAGACGGCCCACAAGCTCAGCAC
>JARFUL010000043.1 GCA_029289015.1 Syntrophobacteria bacterium
GTTGAGATTGGGATACACGCGGGCAAGATGCCCATACTGGTTCCGCGCCTGTGAGGGGCATGAACGAGGATGAAGCCCCAGGGCTCAAGCTATATCCCGAACAAAAGCACGTATGCGGCCACCACAACGATGAGGCTCACCACCCGCAAAGACTGGCTCAGCACGATTAAGAGCACCCCGAGCCTCGGGGTGTATATCCCCAGGTAGTAGGGAAGCTGGTGCCGGACCGCTCTCAGGGGCGCGGCCAGCACGTTTCCCAGGATCAGGGCCACCACGGTCTGGGGTATGGTGATAGCGCCCTGCTCCAGGAGCGCGCCCGCCGCGGCAAACCCGGAGGTGAACTCCGCGGCCACCCCCACCATCACCACCCCCATGGACTCCACCGGCAAAAAGCTCCCCGCGACGGTGCCCGAAAGACTATTCCTCAGCCACCCAAAGAGTCCCACCTGCGCGGCCAGGGTGACCCCGAGGTAGACCGGCACTATGTACACGAGCATTCCCGAGATTCTCTCTAGGAACTTGTCCCAGGTCTCTAGAAGTATCTCCTTCATGGGCCGCTTTTGCGCTTTATGGGCCGCGTCCTCCACCTTGCAGCACGGCAGGAGCAGCCGGGACGCGGTGAGCACCCCGAAGGTGCGCAGGAGCGCGGCAAAGAGGGTAAGGGCCATGTAGACGAGGCCCGCCGCGCCCGCGAGGGGCACCACGATAAAGAGGGTGGTGGGGAAGTGGACGAAGTATATGGGGAGCGCCATGGTGAGGTTGGTGAGCACCAGCTCCCTCAGGGTGAGGCTCCCTTCCCTGTGGTAGTTCATGAGCATGGACTGGGCCGCGATGGAGGACGCGAATCCGGTGGTGAAGACCGCGCCGGATGCGTCGGTGAGGTGCGCGTACCGCATGAGCGGGCTCACCAGCCTGGCCAGCTTCTCGGTCCACCCCGAGGCCTCGATGAGCTGGCCCACGAAGAGCCCCACGGAGACAAGGAGCGTCATGCGCAAAAGGGGAAAGAGGACCTTGCGCCAGAGCTTGTGCGCGTCGGTGAAGAGCGCGGTGCCCCTGGGCCCGGACGCGACCGCGAGAACCCCGACGAGGAGCATGAGCACCGCGAAGATGATCACCCGCTTTGCCCTTTTCGGCGCGCCTTCTCTCAGCTCTCTTTCCACTGCACCATGCTTTCCAGGGTAAAATGACGCGCAGAGCCCCCGGGCCCTGCCACCTTCATCATTTTACCCGCTGGGGGTCCGGCTAGCAATGCAAGAGGATTGTGGCCCGGAAAGTGCGTATTGAATCGTTAGATGTGGACACCCGGGTAACCGGTTGATATGCTGGCCGATACTAGCAGCAGCGAAGACTGTCCAATACAAGACTCGGCGCGAGCCGGAAGGAGGGGCGGCATGTCTGAGGGATTGGACGTTATTGTTGTGGACGACGAGCCTGAAGTTTGTGATCTGCTCAAAAGGATCATCAAGAGGTTCTATGTCTGGGGCGAGGTGATCTCCTTCACCAACGTTGACGACGCGCTGGAATTCTGCCTGGCCCGGGACCTAAGGTTCGCGATCTTCGTGCTGGACGTGTTCCTCGGGGATACCAGCGGGTTCAGGTTTTTGGACACCATTGAGGAGAAGTTCCCCACCGCGCCCGAAGATACGATCATAATCACCGGCCATGCCAGCGACGACGTGGTGGACATGTGCGTGGCCTCGGACGTGAACTATCTCCTGGAGAAGCCGATCCGGCCCCATGCGCTCCAGCTTGCGGTGCGGGCCATAGTCTCTAAGTATATGAAATTCACCAAGAAGATCCTTGAGGACCCGTCTTTTGCCGAGTCGGTGGCAAGGGTTTGACGCGCGGGTATTATCCCCCGGCCTCAGGACGCGGCGCGCGCGAAAAGCTTGCGCTTCTCAGGAATTTATTCTCCTAGATTCAATCAGACCCGAGAGCCCCGGGCCAGCTCGGCTGCGATATTATTTTGAAATTTGCCCCGGGCCGGGTAAGATACACTTTTCAAAACGACCATAAGGGTAAGGAGGCGGCAAGAGAGATGGCTGGTCCGGTTTTTAGTCAGGGATGGTTCTCGGGCGCGATAAAGATGCTCTACGAAAAGGACGCGTCCCTTTACTCGTCCGATGAGGAGGTAAAGGGGCTTGTGGCCGATAGATTAGGCTGGCTCGACGCGCCGGGCTTTGTGGCCGAAAACATAGCCAGGCTCAAGGAGTTTGGCGAGAAGGTCAGGGCCGCGGGCTTCGACACAGCCACCCTCCTGGGGATGGGCGGGTCGTCGCTGAGCTCCATAGTGTTCCTGGACGCGTTCGGCCTCCGGGAAGGAGGCCCCCTCTTCAGGGTTCTAGACACCACCTCCCCACAGACGGTGGCCCAATATGCCGAAAGTGCGGGCAAGGGGCTCTTTTTGGTGGCCTCCAAGTCGGGCACCACGCTGGAGACCCTCACCCACTACCGCTTCTTTAAGGAGATGGCTTCCGAGGGGGCCAAGTTCGTCGCGATCACGGACGAGGGCTCCTTCCTCCACCGGACCGCTGAGGAGGAGGGCTTCGTGGAGATCTTCCTGAACCCCCGGGACATAGGGGGAAGGTACTCGGGGCTCTCCCTCTTCGGCTTCGCGCCCGCGGCGCTCCTGGCCGGGGACATAACAAAGCTCGCCCAGGACGGCCAGGACATGGTGGAGCGGTGCCGCCAGCCCGACCCGGACGCCAACCCCGGCATGAAGCTGGCCCAGTTCATCGCGGACAACCTGGCTGAGAACAGGGACAAGCTCACCCTCATCACCGACCCCGGGCTGAGGAGCTTCGGGCTGTGGGTGGAGCAGCTCCTCGCGGAGTCTTTGGGCAAGGACTCAAAGGGGGTCATCCCCGTGGCCACCGAGCCCATGGGGCCGGTCTCCTCCTACGGTGACGACAGGTTCTTCATCTTCATGGGGCTCGGCGGCGAGGAGCACCCCTGGGCCGGGTTCGCACAGGAGATGAGGGACGCGGGGTTCCCCATCCTCGTCGGGGCGCTGGGTGACGTGTACGACCTGGGCGGCGAGATGTTCACCTGGATGGTGGCCACCGCGCTCCTGGGCGCTCTCCTGGGGGTGAACCCCTTTGACGAACCCAATGTGGCCGAGTCCAAGGCCAACACCAACAAGGTCCTTGAAGACTTTGAAAAGACCGGTCTCCTCCCCCTGCCCGAGCCCGGGGAGGACGGCTTTATGGCGGTGTCCGCCAACCTGGGCGACCCGGCCGGCCTCGCGGAGCAGATGGAGGGGCTCCTCGCGGGCCTCGGGCCTGGCGGCTTTTTGGGCACCCTGGCCTATCTGCCCTACTCCCCTGAGACGGACGCGTGGGCCGGCGAGTTCCGGGCCAAGGTGATGAACATGTCCAAGAGCGCCACCACCTTCGGCTACGGCCCCAGGTATCTCCACTCCACGGGCCAGCTCTTCAAGGGCGGGCCCCAAAGAGGCTCCTTTTTGCTGCTCACCAGGGACGCGGAGGAGAAGATCGGGATACCGGACGCGGGCTACGGGTTCAGGGAGCTCATCTGGGCCCAGGCCCTGGGCGACTTTACCGCGCTGGCGGACAGGAAAAGGCCCATCGTGCACCTCCACCTGCCCAAGGACCACCTGCCGGTTCTGGGCATGCTCACCGGCATGCTGGAGAGGCTGACCTAAGGGCCACATTGTGGCTTTTCTGATCCTGCCTCACGGCAGGACGCTGTGGCTGTTACATTCGCAGGCGCTACATCTTGGGGAACAGAAGATCAAAGACCGGGCGGCTCTTGAACGGCTGCCTCATTCCAGCCTTCTCCCCTTGGGGTCGAATATCCTGTAATTCGCGATTCCCAAAGACTGGAGCATGAACTTACAGGACACGGCCAGGACCCCGAACCCGTACTTCACGGACCTTATAAAGTTTATGGAGGACGCGTCCTTGAAGTAGCGGGTGGGGCAGGATATCTCCCCTATCTTGAACCCGAAGTGCGCGGCCTGGGCCAGGATCTCGTTGTCGAACACGAAGTCGTCGGAGTTCTCCGCAAGGGGCAGGGTTTCGAGCACCTCGCGGCTGAAGGCCCTGAACCCGGTGTGGAACTCGCTCAGCTTGGTGCGGAGCATCAGGTTCTCGAACGCGGTGAGGAACCTGTTGGCCACGTACTTGTAGAGCGGCATGCCGCCCCTGAGCGCGTCGCGGCCCAGGATGCGCGAGCCCAGAATCACGTCGTAGTGGCCCGACACGATCATCGCGGCCATGGCTGTCACCAGCCTGGGGGAATACTGGTAGTCCGGGTGGACCATGACCACGATGTCCGCACCCTCGCCAAGGGCCAGCCCATAGCAGGTCTTCTGGTTCGCGCCGTAGCCCTTGTTCTGCTCGTGGACCACGGTCTTGAGCCCTATGCTCCTGGCCAGCTCAACGGTCTTGTCCACCGAGTAGTCGTCAACCAGGATAACCTCGTCCACCACGTCCCTGGGGAGCTCCTCAACCGTGGCCGCGAGGGTCTTCTCCGCGTTGTACGCGGGCAGGACCACCACCACCTTCTTTCCCTCAATCACCGCTCAGCCGACCTCCTGGGCCCGGCCCGAAGAGCCGAGAACCTCGGTGTTCTTGTCCATGACCAGCGCCTTGACCGTCTCCATCGCGGCCCCGAGGTACTTCCTGGGGTCAAAGACCCCGGGCTCCTCGGTGAAGCTCCTGCGGAGAGCCGCGGTAAACGCGAGCCTCCCGTCGGAGTCGATGTTAACCTTGCAGACCGCGCCCGAAACGGCCCTTCTGATCTGGTCCTCGGGGATGCCTATGGCCTCCTTGAGCGAGCCGCCGAGCCGGTTTATCTCCTCAACGTACTCCCTGGGCACACTGGACGCGCCGTGGAGCACCACGGGAAGGTCCGGCATTCTCTTGGCCACGTCTTCCAGGATGTCTAACCTGAGCTGGGGCTTCTGGCCCGGCTTGAACTTGTATGCGCCGTGGGAGGTGCCGATGGAGATCGCGAGGGAGTCCACCCCTGTGAGACGGACGAACTCCTCGGCCTCCTCCGGGTCGGTGTAGTGGGAGAGTTCATGGGAGACCTCGTCCTCCACCCCGGCCAGGACCCCGAGCTCCCCCTCCACGGTCACGTCGAGCGGGTGCGCGTAGTCCACCACCTTTTTGGTGAGCGCGATGTTCTCCTCGAAGGGCAGAGCGGAGCCGTCGATCATCACCGAGGAGAACCCGTCGTCTATGCACTCCTTGGCCAGCACGAAGGTCGCGCCGTGGTCCAGGTGCAGGGCAATGGGCACGGGCCCGGCCTCGTGGCTCGCGGCCAGCTCCACCGCGGCCTGGGCCAGGTGCCTGACAAAGGGCGCGCCCGCGTACTTCCGCGCGGAGGAGCTCACCTGGAGGATCACCGGGGAGCGGGTCTCCAGGCAGCCCAGCACAATGGCTCTCAGCTGCTCTAAGTTGTTGAAGTTGTACGCGGGCACAGCCCAGCCCCCCCTGAGCGCGGCTGCAAACATCTTTTTGGTGTTCACCAACCCCAAGTCCCCGTACCTGATACCCATGACTCAGACCTCCTTCAATGATCGCGCTCCCGTTTTCTCCATGCTTTCGAGCTTCAGGGCCGCGTCCTCCCACCTCTTGGTGAGCCTGTCCATCTCGGCCCGGACCTCCTTGGCTCTTTTGGAGAGCCCGGCCATGAGCTCCGGGTCGGAGTAGGTCTCAGGGGAGGAGAGCCTGTGGTTGAGGCGGTCCAGCTCCCCTGTGAGCTCCTCAAGCCTGGCCTCAAGGCCGTTCACCGCGTCCCGAAGGGGCCTTTTGGCCTCTGCCAGGGCTTGGCGCGTCCGGGCCTTTTCCCTCCTCGTCTCCCTGCGGCTGACCCTTTCGGCTCCCGGCCGCGTCCCCCCGGCCTCCCCTGAAGGCTTGGGAGATTTCCAGATGCGCAGATAATCATCGAGGTTGCCGGGGAAGAGCTCCACCCGCCGGTTTTCTATCACCGCCACCTTTTTGACCACGCGGTCAATGAGCCTTCTGTCGTGGCTCACCAGCACCAAAGACCCCGAAAACGCGACCAGGGCCTCCTCCAGGGACCTGCGGGAGGGGATGTCCAGGTGGCTTGTGGGCTCGTCCATGATAATAAGGTTCGGAGCCTCTAGCAACAGCTTGAGGATCACCAGCCGCGACTTCTCGCCGCCGGAGAGCACCGAGACCTTCTTTTTCACCTCGTCGCCCGGGAAGCTGAAACTCCCCAGGAGGGACATTATCTGCCCTCTGTTCAGGTCTCCGGCCACGGTCGCGGCCTCGTCGAACACCGTGTTGTTCGGGTTCAGGCTCTCCAGCACGTTCTGGGAGAAGTAGCCCACCTTCACCCCCTCGCCCGTCTTCGCGGACCCGCGCTCCGGCTGAATGAGCCCCGCGATGATCTTGAGGAGCGTGGTCTTGCCCGAGCCGTTGGGCCCCACCAGCGCGACCTTCTCCCCCCTGAACACGGTGAACTCCACCCCCTCCACAACCGGCTCCCGGCCATAGCCGTGGCCTATCCCCTTGAGCCCTGCCACCACCTTGGGCCCCCGCGGGGGCTCGGGCAGGGTCATGGTCGCGGCCTGGGCGCGCTGGGCAGGGGGAGGACCCTCCTCCTCGAGCTTCTTGAGCTCCCTCAGGCGAACCTGGACCTGCCTGGCCCGGTCTTTGCGGGCCCTGTTTCGCATTATGAAATTCTTAAGCGCCTCGATCCTCTCCTGCCTCTTCTTCTCCTGGGCCATTAGATGGGCGAGGTGCACCTGTTTTTGCTCATGGTAAGAATCGTAGTCGCCGGAGTAGACCGTCACCCGCTCCCCTTCCACCTCGGCTATCCTGGTAACCAGGTTGTTGAGCAGGGTGCGGTCGTGGGTTATGAGCACAATGGACGCGGCCATGGACTTGAGGAACTCCTCGAGCCAGACCTGGGACATGAGGTCCAGGTGGTTGGTGGGCTCGTCCAGAACGATGAGGTCCGGCTCCATGAGGAGGATCCGGGCCAGCGCGGCCCTGATGGCCCAGCCGCCGGAGAGCTCCCTTACGGGCCGGTGGAAGTCAGCCTCTTTGAACCCGAGGCCCAGAAGGATGGACTCGGCATCCGCGTCCACCCGCCAGCCCCCCAGGGCCTCGTACCGGGACATGAGCTCCCCGTGGACCGGGGCCAGCTCTTTTGCGCGAGAAGAGCCTGCAGCAGACATCTCCTCGAGGGTCTCATCGATCTTGCGCTTCACCTTTAAAAGCTCCGGTCTTCCGGTGAGCGCAAGGGACATTACCGTGGTGTCCGGGAGGCGGGAGAGCTCCTGGGGGAGGTGGCCCATCCTGAGGGAGCGCACCCTGCTCACACTCCCCCCGTCCGGCTCTGACTCCCCCAGGATGAGTTCGGCCAGGGTGG
>JARFUL010000044.1 GCA_029289015.1 Syntrophobacteria bacterium
CTTTATCCTGTCGCCCTGGATAATATTCTTTACGAGGAATAGGAGCCTCACGCCGAAGTGTTCCGCGAGCCTCTCATACGCAGCCAGGGCCACCCTGAGCTGGTTGATCTTTACCCTGCCGTTATGGAGCAGCTTCTCCCCGGAGATTATGTCCACATCCCCGAGCATCTTGGCCAGGGGGATGCGCACGGAGTGCACGTAGATGTGGCACCCCACGCAGGATGTCACGAACCCGTACCTCCCCACGAGCTCCCCCAGAAACCTGCCGTTCACGGCCCTCCAGAAGTCCACGGACCCCAGCGGCAGGAGTCCGTAGAGCACCACCCCCTGGGGCAGCCCCTCCTTGAGCCTGGCCCACGCGGTCTCTAGGCAGGACCACCGGCCCGTCTCGGTGCCTGTGAACACGTAGGTGGGGAGCAGGTGGGTGAATCCCTCGTCCCTGGCGGCCTTGATGGCCGCGGCCACGGAGTCGCGGCCCGCGAGCTCCACCACGGCAAGCCTCTCCTTGGCCCTGAGCCGCAAAAACCTCTCCTCGGAGAGTACGGTGTCGGGAAACCCTATCACCATCTCCGGCTTGTCCAGGAATATGTCCCTCAGTTCAGCTTCCAACTCAGCCTCTCTTGTCTATTCGGGAACCTTGAGGCTCCTCCTGGGCCCCGGGTAATATATGAGATCTTTCGGGTTGTCTCTAAGCCCCGAGAGCTTGCCCCGGTCCATGAGCGAAACAAGGGTCAAGATCAGCTCGTCCCCCCTTAAAAGCCCCAGAGAACCCGCGGAGCAGCTAACCTCGTCGAACTCCCGGACCCCGTCGCGCCAGGCCCACCCCCCCGCGATGAGAAGGGGCGACGGCTCCCCGGAGTGGATCATTTTGCCCGAGCTCGGGGTCGCGTGGTCAGAGGTGACCGCGACCACGAGATCGGGCCTCTTCCCGAGGGCCCTGTAAAGGCCCCCGAGCCCCCTGTCCAGGGATTCTATGGCCGCCACCTTGGCCCCGGGGTCCTTGGTGTGGGCCGCGTGGTCCGGCGCCTTGGTGTGCACGTGGACCAGGTGGAACTCATCGAGGGACCCGAGGGCCTCCTCCACCTTCCTCGAGATTTCCTCTTCCGGGGTCTCGCGCTCTTCCACGAGCCTGGACCGGGCCCCGAGCGCGCTGAAGAGCCCCGCGTAGAGCGCGGCCGAGGAGATGGAGAGCACCCTGAGCCCCAGCCGGGCCTCGAGCGGCTCCAGCTCCCCGGCCCGGCCCGGCCGCTGGGTGGTGAGCCCGTTGAGGGGAACAAGCCCCTCCTTGAGCCGCGCCCGGTTGACTGGATGGCTCTCAAGCCTCTGGTGAGCGAAAATCAGGTATTCGTTTATCAGCCGCGCGGTGCTATGCGCGCTTTTGCTCTTTGAGTGCTCCTCAAGGGGCTCTGCCATTACGAGCGGCATGCCCCGGATAAAGGGCTCCGTGTCAGTCACGTGGGGGGACGCGTCCCCCTTCACCACGAGTATCCCGCCCCCCTTCCCGGTGGGATGAGCCTCCACTTTGCACCCCTCGGCCTCAAAGGAGCCCACCTCCTCGAAGAGCAGCGCGGCCTCCTCCTCGGTGAGCCGGGGCTTCCTCGTGCTGAGCACCAGCTCGCCCTCTTTGGGCTCAAGGGAGACCAGCCGGGTGAGAAAGAGCACGTCCCCCGGCCCGAACTCCACCCCGAACCCCAGGGCCTCGAGAAGTCCCCGGCCGGGAAAGTCCTCGGGCCTGTAGCCCATCATGATGAAATGCGCGGTTTCGCTGGCCAGCGGGACCCCGGGCCGGAGCGCGTGGTAGAGCCCAACCTGGCCGTAGGCCGCGAGGGAGTCGAGCATGGGGGTGGAGGCCTCCTGGAGAGGGGTCCGATGGCCGAGCTCGGGATAGGACCTGTCCGCAAGCCCGTCCAGGATGACCAGAATTGTCCTCGGGTTAAAAGCCACCGGCTCTTCCTTCCTGCGCAAGGGTTTTACGCAAAATACCTTTGCAGTAGAGCGTTGTCAACTTGGAGCTGCCAGGGAAAACCGCGCGCTGCGGCCCGGCTCTGAAAAAACTTGCCTGGGCCGGTTTGGCCGTTGTAGACTGTCTGGGCGGCCCTTGTTTCGTGCCTGGGGCCGCGGCTTTGCCAGAGCGCAGACAAATCGGCCGGGGCCCGACAAGCGGACCCGTCTTAAAATTTTATTTCAGTCACGCACAAAGGAGTAGACCCGATGGAGGAAAAGAAGAAGAGACCGATCATCAAGTGCCACGGCGAGACCCTGGAAGACCTCTACTTCATGGAGCAGGATAAGAAGCTGATAAAGAAGATGAGGAAGGAGGCCAAAGAGGAGGCTGACGATCTCTACAGGGAGGGCCACAGGTACCACTGCTTCAGGTGCGGCACCAAGTCCCTGGCAACCATTGACTTCATGGGGGTTGAGGTCGACGTCTGCGTGAACGAGGAGTGCGGCTGCGTCCACCTGGATCACGGAGAGCTCGAGAAGCTGGCCAAGATCGAGACCGAAGAGAGCCTTCTGCACTACCTCCAGAGGTGCATCTTCGGGCTGCGCAGAGAGGAGCTCTAGAACCGAAACGGCTCAAGCCCCTTGTCCGGCAGGACGCTCGGGTATCCATCCACGTTTTCCATGCCCACCAGCTCACCCACGAAGTAGCCCACCACCACCTTGGACTTTATCATCACCGGGATTTTTCTGGCGTCGTCCGTCACCCAGATGGTCACCTTCGCGCCGGGGCTCTTCTTGAACACGCCCCGCACCTCCCTTATTTCCGGAACTACCACCAGGGTGTCGAAGACCCCGGCCTTGGTCTTCACCCTCTCTTTGCCCATAACGGTGATCTTGCCGGGCACCAGCCTCTTTCCGTCGGTGACCCAGACCCTTTGCACCTGGCCCACCCTCAGCGCGAGGGTCCTGGCGTAGTAGGCCGCGGCCAGGGGGTCGAAGGTGTTGGCAGTGACCTTAAAAAGGGGCCTCTTCCGGCCGAAGTTCTGGTATGCGACCACCCCCTTCTCACATAGGAACTCCACCACCTCGTCCCGGACGAACCTGCCCTCCTTTTGCTTCTTGAGATACAACAGCGAGCCGGAAAAGTTTGGGCCCACAAAGGAGACCACCCGGTCCCGGACCTTGTAGAAGATGTCCACGAGCTGGGTGGTGCGCCCCCGCGCGCTCAGCCGGGTCACGGGGCTGCCGCGCAGCCTGGCTGAGCCCACCTCCGCCACGGCCCTCCCTGCTATGACTATGGTCCACTTCAGCTCGTAGTAGAGCCTCTCGCCGGGCTTAAAGGGAGGCCGGGAAGACCCGAGGGCCGCCGCGGCCCAAAAGAGGAGCGCGGCCAGACCCGCGCCTGTCCAAATTAGACCCGCGAGAACCGGCCGCGTCTTTTTCCGTCTTGGTATAAAGGCCCCTTTACTCAACCTCAGGCAGGTCCTTTAGGGCCTCTTCGATCTTCTCCTCGGGGTATTCGTAGTCCTCGATCCGGCCGCTGATCCACGCGTCGTACGCGGCCAGGTCCAAAAGTCCGTGGCCCGAGTAGCCAATCACGATTACCTTGCCCTCGGGAGCACCCTGGGCCTCCTTTATCGCGCCGCAGATCGCGTGGGAGGTCTCGGGCGCGGAGATGAACCCCTCGGTCTGCGCGAAGAGCATCGCGGCCTTGAACACCTCTGACTGGGGATAGGCCACCGCGTCAACGAACCCCTGGCTCACCAGGTGGCACAGAAGGGGCGCGTCCCCGTGGTACCTGAGCCCTCCCGCGTGGATGGGCGCGGGGAAGAAGCCGTGCCCCAGGGTATACATCTTGAGCAGCGGGGTGGTCTTGGCCACGTCCCCGAAGTCGTAGCGGTAGGGGCCCTTGGTCAGGGTGGGGCAGGCCGCGGGCTCCACAGCCAAACATCTTGGCCCCTTGCCGTCGAACTTGTCGGGCATGAAGGGCATTATCAGCCCGCCGAAGTTGGAGCCGCCCCCCACGCACCCCACTATGACGTCGGCCTCTTCGCCCGCGAGCTCGAGCTGCCTCTTGGTCTCAAGCCCCACCACGGTCTGGTGCAGGAGCACGTGGTTGAGGACCGAGCCCAGGGAGTACTTGGTGTCGTCGTGGGTTAACGCGTCCTCCACCGCCTCGGAGATCGCGAGCCCCAGGGAGCCCGCGCACTCCGGGTCATCGGCCAGCGCGGCCCTCCCCGCGTTGGTCTTTTCCGAGGGAGAGGGGAAGACCTCGCCCCCCCAGGTGCGGATGAGTATCCCGCGGTAGGGCTTCTGCTCATAGCTCACCTTCACCATGTAGACGGTGCAGTCTAGGTCGAACATCCCCGTCGCGAAGGCAAGCGCGGAGCCCCACTGGCCCGCGCCGGTCTCGGTGGCCAGCCTCTTCACCCCCTCGGTCTTGTTGTAGTAGGCCTGGGCCACCGCGGTGTTGGGCTTGTGGGAGCCCGCGGGGGAAAGCGACTCGTCCTTATAGTATATGCGGGCCTTGGTGGACAGCGCGCTCTCAAGCCTTGTGGCCCGCACCAGCGGCGTGGGGCGCCACTGGGAGTATATCTCGAGAATCTCCTTGGGTATGTCCACCCATCTTTCGGGGTGAAACTCCTGCATTATGAGCGACATGGGGAAGATGGGCGCGAGGTCGTCGGGGGTTATGGGTTCCAGGGTGCCCGGGTGGAGCACCGCGGGAAGCGGGACGGGAAGGTCCGGGAGCACGTTGTACCAGCTTGTGGGAATCTCGTCGGTCCTGAGATGGATCCTCTTATCCATTGCCACCTCCTTGGGGTCTTTTCTGCTGGCGCGAGACACTATAGGGCAGTATAACGGGCGAATTTTTTCGATGTGGTTTGTCTATATAGCTAACAGGTTAAAATGTCAAGGAAAATAACACCACGCCCCCTTCCCGGGAAACGCGGGGTCAACCCGGGGCCGGCCCGCGAGAACAAGCATATATTCAGCCGGATTGTCCCGGGCCGGGGGTTGTTGGCCCGCTGAATCTATCTTCTTGAAATAGTAGCTTGAGGCTACACCGAGGGCAAAGCATATCACAAGGAACAGAAAGGCCACAAAATAGAACCAGCCATACCTCTTGTAGATAAATCCCGGAAAATATGAGCCTATAGTCCCTCCGGTATAATAAAACGACACGTAGAGGCCGTTTATCAGTCCCTTGTTGTTCCGCGCGTGCTTGTTTATGTATCCCGAGGCCGTGGAATGAACGAGGAACATGCCGCCGCAAAATATGAACATGGATACGAATATGACAGCGACGCTTTCAGCGTTGAAGAACAGCATCATGACCGCGTAGACCGCCAGGCCCGTGATGATGGTCTTGGGCTCACCCTTGAACAGCCTCACGAACCTTGTGGAGTTGAGCGAGACCACGATCCCCATCAGATATCCCGAGTACATGAGCCCGATCTTGAACTCCGAGGTGCGCCCCCCGAGCTCCGTGAGCCTGAAGGGCAAGAAGTTTAGAAGCGACGCGAACGCGAAGAACACGGAGAATATCACGAGGTATACCGTACGGAACCTCCGGTCCCCGAGGATGTCCCAGGCCGCGCGGGCCGACGGCCGGGTAACCTCGATCTGGATATCATCTTTGAGCACGCGAAGGAGGAAAAAGCAGGCCGAAAGAGAGACCGCTAGCGCCAAAAAGGAGTACCTCCACCCGAGGTAGGTGGATATCATCCCCGAGATGGACCTGCCGAGGAACCCGCCCAGGATCGTGGACGCGATGTAAAAGGCCATCATCTTCTGGACCGATTCGTCTGTGGCCACGGTGGAGATGTAGGTCATGAGGGAGGTGAGCACCGCGGGGATCAAAAACCCCTGGAGGACCCTGATGAACAAGAGCTCGCCGAATGAGCCCCCCGTGAAGAAGACGAACTCGGTGACCGCAAGGAGCGCGATGGAGAGCTTTAGGAGCCGCTTGGAGGAGAAGGCCTCAAGGATGTAGCCGTAGAAGATGGGCGCGATGGACAAAAAGAAGAAGACCACGGTGATCAGGAGCGCGGCCTCGGACTTGTCCACGAGAAACTCCCCCATGAGCACCGGGAGCAGCGGCTGGGGCGCGTAGATCACGGAGAAGGAGAGCACCGTGGTGAGCGCTATGACTATCAGGTTGATGGGGTTCATAATGCACCGGGTAATCCGTGGTGGCGCCAAATTCGTCCGCAACGAGCCAAACCCCCGGCCGCGAGCCGGGCCCGCATGCCCATACCATCTTCCCGGGGGCGAGGAAACCCCGAAGCACGATTTTATCTTCTCCGGCGGGCCGGCCGTGAAAACCCGCAGGCTCCCGGATCGATATAGTTTGTGTTTGACAACTTCCAAGTTTAGGTAATAATATATAGGTTCTATTTTTTTAAGGCGCAGCCGATGGGTAACGGGCCCATAGCTCAGTCGGCAGAGCCACCGGCTCATAACCGGTCGGTCCCAGGTTCGAATCCTGGTGGGCCCACCAAAAAAAGACTGGATAGATGAATGTCAAAATCCCTGGCCGGGCACGGAGCAAAAGAGGAATGAGACGCCCGGGGATTGGAATAGACGAAAAAGCCTGCGTAAAGCGCGGGCCCCAAAAGGCCAAAAGGGTGTGTCTTAAAGGGCGCACCCTCTTTTTTTCACCATGACTCAACCGGCGAAAGAGACGGCTGAACACGCGGCCACGGTAAAAGAGATCCTGGGGCTCCTGGAGGAGGTCGCGCCCCTGGATTTTGCCGAGGAGTGGGACAACTGCGGCCTTCTGGTGGGCGACCCCGGGGCCGGGGTAAAGAGAATCCTCGTGGCCCTCGAACCCACCATGCGCGTGCTCGGGGAGGCCGCGGAAAGGGAGGCTTCCCTCGTGGTGACCCACCACCCGCTCTTCATAAGGCCCATCTCCCAGGTCCGGGCCGACACCGCGGCGGGCCGCGCGATCCATTTTCTGATACGGGAAGGGATCTCCCTCATCGCGCTCCACACCAACTTCGACCTGGCCACAGGCGGCGTGGCCGACCTCCTCATGGCCCGCCTGGGGTTCAAGGAGCACGAGATCCTCGCGCCCGACCCCCGGGGGCTCGTGCACAGGGGAAGCGCGGTGGGCATGGGCAGGACAGCCAAAATCAGGCCGCGCGTTACGCTCTCGGAGCTCGTCTCCAGGGTCTTTCGCGCGCTCAGCATATCAGGGGCCAGGGTCGCGGGCGCGAAGGATATGACCGTGGGCAAGGTCGCGGTGGTGCCCGGCTCCGGCGCCGACTTCATCGGCCTGGCCAAGGAGGCCGGCTGCGACGCGATCATCACGGGGGACGTAAAGCACCACCAGGCCAGGGACGCCGAGGAGCTGGGGCTGGCGGTTTTGGACATAGGACACTTCACCTCGGAGGCCGTGGCCCTCGAAGGGCTCTGCCGGTCAATACGGCGAGTCGCATAAGATGCGGGGTTCTGGTTCGTGATTTTATTGTGCACCAGCGAGTGAGAGCACCTTGCCTTTTAGGGTGGGTTTCTTTATATTTGGAAGGAGGTAATTTATAC
>JARFUL010000045.1 GCA_029289015.1 Syntrophobacteria bacterium
GGGCGCTCTCCGGGCTCAAGCAGAACCTTTTTGTGTCGGTCCTCTCCATCTCCACTATTGCCATGGCGATGGTGATTTTCGGGTCCTTCTTCTTCCTCTACGAGAACGTGAACATGCTGGTCAAGAGGCTGGGGGACGAGCTCACCGTTGTCCTCTACCTGAAGGGGGAGGGTAAGCCCAGAGAGGTCGCGTTCCTCAAGAAGAGGCTCATGGCCATGAACGAGGTGACCAAGGTCACCTTCACCGACAAGGATGAGGCCCTGAGCGAGCTCTCCAAGCAGCTCGGGGAGCACAAGGGGCTTTTGCGGGGCCTCAAGGAGAATCCGCTGCCCGCGTCCCTCGACGTGCGGCTGAAGAGCGCGGTGAAGGACGAGAAAGCGGGCAGGGCCCTCCTCGCCCGGTTCAAGCGCCTGGCAGGCGGCGAGGAGGGCCAGTACAGCTACCACCTGGTGAAGAAGGTCCGGTCCTTCATAAACCTTTTGAGGCTCGCGGGGATGGTCCTGGGCGGGTTCCTGTTCCTGGCCACGGTGCTCATAGTGTCCAATACCATCAGGATAACGGTATATGCGCGAAGAGAGGAGCTCGAGATCATGCGCCTGGTGGGCGCGTCGGAGGGGTTCATCAAGGCGCCCTTCATCCTGGAGGGGATCTTCCAGGGGCTCCTGGGAGCGCTCTTTGCTGAGGCCTGCCTCTACTTCCTCTTCTCCATCTTCTTCTCCAGGCTGCCCGGGTTCTTCAGGTTCTCGGGGCTCGCGCCGGCCTTTTTGGGCACGGAGAGGCTCGTCGCGTTCGCGCTGCTGGGCGCGGGCCTGGGTTACCTGGGCAGCTTTTTGTCAATGAGGACTCTCCTGAGATGGTAAGGGGCTTTCTCAAGGCGCTGGTGCTCTTTCTGGCCGTTGTTTTGGCCCCCGCGCCCCTCTTTGCCGAGCACGCGGAGGTGGGTGAGCTGAAGCGGGACATGGACCATGGGGCCCGCCGCGTGGATGAGCTTCGGGTCCGCGCGCGGGCTATACTCAAGGAGATAGACACCCTGGAGAGGGATATGAGCCGGCTGAGGCGGGAGGTCCTGGATATCCGCGAGAGGCTCGCCCAGGGGAGGAAGAAGATAAAGCTTTTGGGCGTCAAGATGAGGGAGAGCGAGGCCCAGATCTCCCAGCTGAAGCAGAGGATGGGCCGGAGGATTTTGGCCATATACAAGTTCTCCCGGCCGGGCGCGGTGAGCCTCCTCCTCGGGGCCGAGGGACCGGCCCACGGGCTGAGGATGGTAGCCTATCTGAAGCGCCTCGCGCAGTACGACGGCTCCCTCGCCGGAAGATGGACCGCGCTCCTCAAGAGGTACGGAGAGGACAGGTCCCAGGTCGAAAGGGTGCAGGAGGAGCTGAGAAGGCTGGAGGACGAGGCCCGCGCGAAGGAGGCCTCCCTCAGAAAGGCCAAGTCCAAGAAGATAGCGCTCCTGAGGGAGGTCCACGAGAAGGAGTCACTCTACCTCGCGCACCTGGAGGAGCTCAAGGCGTCCCTCGGGGAGCTGCGCTCGAGGATCAAGGAGAAAAAGAGACCCGGGGGCGAAGGGCTCAAGGGTCTCATGGGGCTCCTCGAGCCCCCGGTGCGGGGCAGGGTGATCCAGGGGTTCGGGCTGAAGAAACACCCCAAATTCGGGACCAAGGTAAGGAGCGACGGTATATACATAAGGCCCAGGAAGAGCCTCAAGGTCAGGCCCGTGGTGAAGGGGCGGGTCGCGTTCGCGGGGTTCATACCCGGGCTCAACAGGGTTGTCATCGTAGACCACGGTGAGGGATATTTTTCCATCTACGGCGGGCTGGAAGTCCTGTATACTATCGAAGGCCAGCAGGTGCGACAGAGGGTGGTCCTCGGGATTTTGCCGGAGGATAAGCCCCAGGACCTCTACTTCGAGATAAGGCACCACGACCGGCCGCTCAATCCGATAAAATGGCTAAGACTTTCCACCTATAAAGGTGAACGGGAGGGAAGATGGATAGAAGGAAGAGAATACTCAAGACGCTGGGCGCTCTTATAGTCTTCGTGGCGCTCGGCGCGATCGCGGCCCAGTTTCTGCCCCGCGGGTTCGCGGCCAAGGCCGAAGACCCCTTCAGGGGGCTAAAGACCTTCAGCCAGGTCCTGGACATTGTCCAGCGGAGCTATGTTGAGGAGAAGACGATCGGGGAGCTGATCGACGGGGCCATCAAGGGGATGCTCTCATCCCTGGACCCCCACTCCTCCTATCTCACCAAGGAAGAATACTCCGAGCTCCAGATCGAGACAAAGGGGAGCTTCAGCGGCATCGGCATAGAGATAACCATCCGCAACAACGTGCTTACCGTGGTATCCCCCATCGAGGGCACCCCCGCATACAAGCTGGGGCTCAAGACCAACGACCACATCCTCAAGGTGGACGGCAAGCTCACCAAGAACATGACCCTCATGGAGGCGGTGCGGCACATCCGGGGTCCCAAGGGCTCCGAGGTGGTCCTCACCATCATGCGCGAGGGGTTCGACGCGCCCAAGGACTTCGCGATTGTCCGGGACGTGATACCCATCAAGTCCGTGAGGACCAGGTGGCTCGGCAATGGGATAGGGTACGTCAGGGTGAGGCACTTCCAGTCCAACACCACCAAGGACCTGGAAAACGCGCTCAGTAAAATGGAGAAGAAGCACAAGCACCTTGTGGGCGCGGTGCTCGACCTGAGAAACAACCCGGGCGGCCTCCTCGACCAGGCGGCAATGGTCGCGGACGTGTTCCTGGACAAGGGGCTCATCGTCTACACCAAGGCCAGAACCGGGGAGCGGGACCTCGTGTACCAGGCCCACCCCAACGACGCGTCCCGGCGGCACGACTATGCCCTGGTGGTGCTGGTGAACGGAGGGACCGCGTCCGCGGCCGAGATCGTGGCCGGCGCGCTCCAGGACCACCAGCGGGCCGTTGCCCTGGGCACCACCACCTTTGGCAAAGGCTCGGTACAGACCATAATTCCCATGACCGACGGCTCCGCGCTGAGGCTCACCACCGCGCTCTACTATACCCCGAACGGCAGGGTGATCCAGGCCGAGGGGATCACCCCGGACTTCGTGGTGGAGCAGGCCGTGGCCCCCGAGAAGGCCAAGGAGACCCCCAAGGGGTTGAAGGAGAAGGACCTTAAGGACTATATGGAGGTGAAACCGCCGGAGTCCAAGGAGGAGGACGAGTCTCCGGACGACGACGCAAAGGAGCTTTTATCGAAAGACAACCAGCTGAACAGGGCGGTTGAGATACTTAAGAGCTGGGAGGTCTTTCGCCGGGTGGCGGTCTCAAAGAGCTAGCTGAAGCTAACATCTCTGACAAAGAGTCCAGGTGGCCAAAGCCAAAGGCAAGAAAACGAGGAAAAAAAAGACCCGGAAAAAGCCATCGCACAGGATAAGCCCCTTTGTCGCGGTGGGCGTATCCCTCGCGGTGATCGGTCTCGTGGCCTTCTTGGTGCTTATGTCCAAGAAGAGGGCCCGGGAGGAGGCCAAGTTTCCAGCCGCGCCTCCCCCGGCCTACGAGGACCTCGCGCGCCTCACCCTCGAGCAGAAGGTCAGAATGGCGGACGTGGGAGTCTTTGCCGCGCTGGACGACCTCAGGGTGGACGCGTCCGAGGTCCACTTCGAGGTGGTGAAAAAGAGGGAAGAGGGGGGCCTGATA
>JARFUL010000046.1 GCA_029289015.1 Syntrophobacteria bacterium
CCATTTCGATGTTGGAGTGATGAACAAAAAGGTCTTTGTCTCCCTCGTCGGGAACGATGAAGCCGTAGCCCTTTTGCTCGCTGAACCATTTCACAGTACCACTTGCCATGCAATAATACCTCCATCTTGGCCTTCTCTCACAAAGGCCGCTTAATAGGTTCCCTCTTTACCTTGCAAGAAAATATGCCCCGAGGGAACGTGACAAGGCATATTCTATAATAATTACCTTACTGTATTAGTCTACGGGCCCGGCCGCGGCTTTTCAAGATAATAATTGCGAATTTGGTGTTTTTCAGCCTTTTTTCTCCTTGGGCCGCTCTTTGGGCCCGGCACCTGCTCCGGAGTGGGGCGCTGTGTGATTTACCTTGATTTTTCCCTACCCCCTTACTAGCCTAACGTATTAAATAAACACCCCTTTCACCCCGGGAACCCATGGAAAAGGAAAACGCCGTACACGCGAAAGAGCGCGTCCGCGAGCTCGCAAAAGAGTACTTCGCGCACCTGGCGCGGCTCTTCCCCGTGATGTGCTCCTCCGACGAGTTTCACTTTTTGCCCCGGCTGGCCGCGCCCCGGGAGCGGGCCCGGGGGTTCGACAGCCTGGACCCTGATCTCATAGAGGAGCTCCTCGGCAGCACCGCGCTTCTCAGGGCCGAGCTGCTGAGCCTAGACACGGCCGCACTGGGGCTCGAGGCCGAGATCGACCGTCAGATGATCCTTTCCTCCATGGCCGCGCTGGAGCTCGACCTCAAGGAATGCCCCCTGTTCCGGCACGAGCCGGTTTTGTACCTCAAGATCGCGGGCATCGGCCTGGCCCAGGCCCTCGATATGGACCTCGATGTCCTCAGCGCGCGCATTGAGGGCGCGGCCAGGCTCCTCGGGCAGGCCCGGGCCAACGCGGGAGAGGTGGTGGAGCTCCACCTTCGGGCCGCGGCGGACATGGCCGCGGACCTCGGGGCCTACCTCACCTCCCATTTCACGGCCGCGCTAGAAGAGAGGCGCGCCAAAAGCCCCTTGCGGGAGCTTGCCAGGGTCTTGGACGCGCTGCGCGACCTCGACGCGTCCCTCCGGGCCAGGGAGCCCGCAACACAAAAGCCCGACCACGGAGCCTACCTAAAAAGGCTGTTGAATGAGAGGTTCATGGTCCAAAGGGGGCTCGGGGAGATCTTCGAGATCGGGCTTGGGGAGCTGGAAGCTGCCAAAGGGGAGCTTGCAAGGCTCGCGGCCGAGGTTGACCCCTCATCCAACTGGCAGGAGCTCTACTGGGGCTACATCAGCCCCCGGGCCAGCTCCCTCTCCCTGGGCGAGCTCTTCTTCGGGGAGATGGCCAGCCTGAGGGAGTTCTTCATCAGCCAGGGGCTGGTGGACAGGGAGACGGACAGTCCGCCCCGCATCGAGGAGACCCCTTTGTACCTCCGCTCCGTGCGCGCGGCCGCGTCCTACGCCGCGCCGCGCCGCGGTGCGCGGGACACAAGAGGGGTGTTCTACCTGTTGACCGGGGGCGCGCGGGCCGCGGACGGAGAGTCCACCACCGGAGGGAGGCTGGCCAGGGAGTACAAGTTCTTGGCCGCGCACGAGACCTACCCCGGGCACCACGTTTTGGACTCCCACCGGCTCAGGAACGAAAACCCGGTCAGGGCCTCGGTTGAGTCCCCCCTCTTCTACGAGGGATGGGCCACCTACGCGGAGACCCTTCTCGGGGAGGAGCGCTACGTTACGAAGCCCGAGGAGAGGCTCGCGGGGCTCAAGAGGAGGGCCTGGCGCGCGGCCAGGCTCCTCATCGACGTGGGGCCCGCGGCCCGGTCCGCCACGGTTGAACACGGGATCGGGTGGCTCAAAGACGCGGGGTTCACCGAGGGCCAGGCTGCCCGGCAGATACAAAGGTACCGGCTTACCAGGGGCTACCAACTGTGCTACACTCTCGGGTGCTGGGAGATATTGAGGCTCAGGGACAAGTACGGCCGGGCCTTAGGCCGCGGCCGGTTTCACCGGGAACTCTTGGCGCGCGGCCAGATGGACTTTCACCTTCTCGACATGAGGCTGGAGCGTGCGGCCGCGGAGACTGGCAATGAATAATGGAGGCAAGATGGAGACTTTTTTGGGATTTCACGCTGAATGGAACCTGGGGAGCCCCGGGGGATTCGACTACCAGCGGATCACCCAGGAGCTGGGCAAGCTCTGCTACAGCCGGATACTGGACCACGCAGACCTGGATTTCACCCTGGACTTCGACCACCCGCTGCTCTACCCGGTGGACGGCCTGGCCCGGACGCTGCTGAGGGCCCACAAGCGTAACTTCCCCTCCGAGTCGCCCTACATCGTGCTCATCGCGGAGCCGGACACCCTTAAGACCGTGGTGGAGAACATAAACTTCGTGGCCTTTCTCAACAGCCTCGACGGGGTAGAGGCCCACCTCGCGTCCCCAGAGGAGATAGAGGATTCATCCGGCGTGCCGCGCCACAGGGGCAACCCGGTGACCGTGATATTCCAGGACTTCAACACCAACACGCTCCTCAAGCTGGGCAAGAGCCTCGACATCTCCGGGGTGATCGCGGCCATAAAGCGCGGCATCCTCGTCAACCCGAGGGGCATGGAGCCCGTGGGCGCGAAGGGGGTCTTCGAGGCCATAACCGGCCGGTATCGCGACCGGCTCAACAAGAGTACCGTGGCCCGCACCCCGTGGACGAGGAGGTTCTTCCCCCGGTCCACCACCGGCCCGGACGGTGAGGAGATCCGCGACCTCATCGAGTGGACCAGGGAGAACATCGCGAACCTGATCCTCAAGCCGGAGCACGGCTACTCCGGCATGGGCATCTTCATCGGCTACAAGACCGACGACCCGGAGGGCGCCATTGCCAAGGCGCTGGACAGGGGCAACTACATAGTGCAGGCCCTGGTGCCGCTACATCTGTGGGCCGAGGACTCCCCCTGGCTCGACAATGAGGCCGAAAGGGTCATCCTGAAGAGATGGCAGACCGACTACCGCTGCCTGGTGACCGACTCCGGGCTCATCGGCTTTTTGGGCAGGTTCGGCTCGGTGCCCACCAACGTGGGCTCCGGCGGCGGGACCCAGCCCCTCGCGGTGTTGGAGCCCGGGGTCTCGGTGAAAGAGGCTGTGAACATGCTCAACCGGGCCATAGCCCGAATCCCCTACACCGCGCTCAAGGAGATAAAGGACGAGGTGGACGAGAGGGCCGTTCAGATGGGCCACACCTACCTTCTGGGCCCCATCCCCATTGCGCTCCGCCCCAGGCTCCTGAAACCCGCGCAGGTGGAGGAGCTCAAGACCTACTGCGAGAACGTGTGGCAGGACTGCGTGGCCCTGGAGAAGATCTGGCGGGAGGGCGGCCTCGAGGGGATGCTTGACATTTCGCCCGAGGAGGAGGAGCTGGCCAGGGCCCAGCCCTGGAACGGCAGCCCGGCTCTTCTGGCCACCGACGGGCTTTTCAGCTTCGGAGGACACCCCGATGGAGGAGAATCCTGACCGGTTCTGGTGGAAGCACCTCTTTGACTCCCTCTACCTGGTCACGGACGCGAGGTCCGTGTTAAACGAGGACGTGACCAGAAGGGAGGTCTCCTTTGTGGTGGACCTCCTCTCCCTTGAGCCCGAGGAGTCCATCCTCGATCTGTGCGGGGGCCAGGGGAGGCACGCGATGGAGCTCGGCCGCCGGGGGTTTAGCCGGCTCACCGTGCTCGACTACTCCCCCCACCTGGTAAAATTCGGGGACGAGGAGTGCAGGAGGCAGGGCCTCCCCGTGGAATTCTTGCGCGCGGACGCAAGGAGGGTCTGCCTCAGGGACGAGACCTTCGACGCGGTCATCGTCATGGGAAACTCCCTTTGCTGCTTCCTGGTGGAGGAGGACTACCTGGGCCTCCTCAGGGAGATGCACCGGCTGCTCTGCCCGGGGGGAAGGTTCCTCCTGGACCTGCCGGACAAGAAGGAGCTGGTCGCGTCCTTTCTCCCCAACTCCTGGCACGAGGCGGATGACGACGTCTTGGTCATGAGGGCGAGGAGCTGGGAGGAGCCCAACATGCTGGTGAGGGAGGTGATGGTGTCCAAAGAGAGGGGGCTGCTCAGGGACGCGAACTACGTGTGCCGCATGTTCGGGCCCCGGGAGATCGAGGGACTCCTGGGCCGGGTGGGCTTTTCGGACATCGAGGTGATACGGGGCTTTGACGCGCAAAGTCAGGACTACGACCTGGGGCTCATGGGGAACCGGATGCTGGTCGTGGGTAGGAAGTAGGGGCCATCCCCTTCACTGATCCTCGCCCTCTCGGGCTCGGATAGGTGGGGGTCGGTAGTATGGACCCTGAAAATACGAGAATTGTCACAAGGGCCCCAGGCCCTTTTCATATACCGCACCGTGAGGCGCCTAGGTGCGCAGGGTCGCGATGAGCCTGAGGGGGTGGATAAGCAGGTCCAGCGCGTCCAAAATAGACGGGGCCACCAGGTCCGCGGCTTCCGCGGCCTCGATCGCGAGCCCCTCGGGCCCCAGCACCGCGACCCCCAGGGCCGCTTCCGCGAGCATCAGCGAGTCGTTGCGCCCGTTGCCCATGCACGCGGACCTTTTTATACCGAGCCCCCGGACATAGCCGAGCTTGGCCCTGTCCTCGCCTCCCGGGCCCAGCACGTGCACCGCGGCGGGCGACCCGGCCAGCTCCCTTTGCACCCCGCCAAAGGTGTCTGCGGTGAGCACGTGGACCTCGACCTTCGGGGCCAGCGCGAAAAGCCGCTCCTGCACCCCTTCTATAAGCGCACCGTCAAAGGCTATGGTGCCGTTGTAGTCCAGAACCAGGTGCGCGATCCTCAGGGGGCCGAAGCCGGGGATGTCGATCTCAAGCACAACTGAACCAACTTAAGCCATATATTTACGACAGCAGAAGCCCCCTCTGAAAGAGAGGGAGATTAAAAGGGACTGGAAAGGCCCGCGCTAGAGCTCCTGGAGAATCTCGATCTCAGCCCTCTCCCTGAGCATGGTTATGAACTCCTCGAACTTCAGCCTGCGCTTGGCCTCGCTATACCTCTCAATGAGCTCCTTCTTTTGCTCCTCGAACCCTGCCTCGGGCGCGGGGGTGGCCTCCTTGAGGGCAAAGACGTAGAATTTCCCGCCCGCGGCTACGACCTTGGCGGCAATGGGGCTCTCCGCGGTAAGGGAAAAGACCGACTCCACCACCTGGGGGGACCCGCTTATGCCGGGCAGCCCTTCCTCCCTGGTGACGGGCCCCTTCTCCTCTACAGCCGCGTAGGCCCTTTGCGCGGCGGCCTCAAAGTCCTTGGTCTTTCCCAGGTCGTCGAGCATCTTCTTGGCCGCGCTGTGCGCGAGCTCCTGGCCCTGTTTGGCCCTGTATCCGGCCTCGACCCTGGCCCTCACCTCGCCCAGCTCAGGGAGCCGGGAGGGCATGATCTCTTTAAGCTCCGCGACCACCCTGCCCTCCTGGGATTCAAAGAGCGGGCTCACCTCCCCCGCGCTCATGTCGAAGACCGACTGCACCAGGTCGGAAGCCTCCCCCAGCCCCTTGACCGGGCTCCCCAGGACCACCACGGCCTCTTTATACTTGTGTCCGAACTCAGTCGCGGCCTTGCTTAGAGGCGTGCCCGGGGCCAGGGAGTCGTAGAACTCCTCGGCCGCGTCCAGGGCCATCCGGGCCGCCTCGTCCTTGACGAGGTCCTCCCTCACCTGCTTCTTCACGCTCTCGAAGGTCTTGAGCCCTCCCTCCTTCACCTCCTCCACCTTGACAACGTGGAGCCCGAAGGGGGTGCGCACCGGCCCCCCCACCTCGCCGGGCTTGAGGGAGAAGGCCAGGTCCGCGAAGGGCTTGACCATCTCTTCCCTGATGAAGAACCCAAGATCGCCGCCCTTTGGCGCGGTGGGGCCCTCGGAGTACCTTATCGCCATCTCCTTGAAGTCCGCGCCCTCGCGGATCATCTTCAGGTAGCCCGCTGTCTTGCCCCTGGCCTTTTCCAGGTCGTCCATGGTGGGCTGCGCGGGGACCCTGACCAGGATGTGCCTGGCCCGGACCCTCTTGGGATCCATGTAGCGGCTTCCCTCACTGTTGTAGAAGGTCCTCACCTCCTCTTCGCCCGCGTTGACCTTGGCCTCGAAGTCCCTGGCCGCGAAATTGACGTATACGATCCTCCTCTTCTCGGGAATCCGGTACGCTTCCCGGTGGGTGGAGAAGTACTCCTTCAGGGGTTCGGGGCCCGGGGGCTTGTCAGGCTCGTACTGCTTGGGGTCGAAGGCCGCGCTGTAGACCGTCCTCTTCTCGTGGGTGTAGTCGTAGAGGAGCCGGGCCTCGGCCTCGGAGACCTTGGAGGTGCGGTCCACGATGCCCTTCAGCCTGTTCACCGTGAGGTCCCTGCGGAAGCTCTCCTCGAAGTCACTGGGGGTGAGGCGGTTCTGGTTCAGGAGCGCGCGGTAGAGCCCCTCGTCGAACCGCCCGTTCCTCTTGAACTCGGGATACTCCAGGATGGTCATCCTTAAGGTCTCGTCGTCCACCGTAAGGCCCAGGGACCGGGCAGCCTGGCTCAGGAGGGTGTCGTTGACCAAAAGGCTCAGCGCCCTCTCCTTGAGCTTCATCGCGCGGACGACCTCCGGGGTCGCGGTCTTTCCCGTTGTCCGGCGGAACTGCTCCATGAGCCTGTCCAGGGTCTTCTGGTAGTCGTCCCGGAGGATGTACTGCCCATTAACGCCGGCTACGCGGTTCTCCTTCCTCTCCTGGTAGGAAAAACCGCCCCACAGAACGAAGGATAGTACTATCACACCCAGGGCCACCTTGATGAAGAAGCTGGTGGCGTGCTTGCGCAAGTAGGAGAGCATAACTGACCTTGAAAAACTCCCTTTTTAGTTTTTAGTGTTTCGCCCCATCTTTGGCGAAGATTACGAATTTAGTTTATCGGGAAGGGATGCGCAAGGCTTTTCCCTCCCGGTCATTCCTTGGTCCCGGTGAGCCTGGCCCCCAGGTCCCTGAGCTTTCTTACGTCCCCCACCCGGATGGTCACCCTCTTCTTGTCGAAATACTCGGCCAGCGGTATGGTGTACTTCCTGGAGGTGCCGGTGAGCCCCTTGAACTGGGAGGTGTCCATCTGCCCGCTCTCCTTGAGGAACTCTATGACGCGGCCCTCGAGCTCCGAGAGCGGCTCCCGGTGAAAGAACATGTCCTCCTTCACCTTTATGAGCTCGCCCTCCTTGACCATGATGCCCAGTATCCCCTCCACGGTGCCCGGGCCCGCGCCCAGCTCCTTTATCACGTCCCTGAAGAAGGGCGGCGAGAGCCCGCTCTTCTGGTACACCGCGCGGATTTTTTCCTTGAGGTTCCTCTGTTCATCCGAGAGGTCCACCCTGTGCTCCGGAAGAGAGACGTCCTTTTTGTCCAAAGAGATCCTTCCCTCTTGGGCCAGTCCCCCCAAAACCGCGGCCATGACCCTCGGCTCCACGGAGACCGGAAGCCTGGGCTCTATCTCATCCTTGGGCATGCCGCCCTTTAACGGGTTGGCCTGATGGTACTTTGCCAGCACCTCCTCCACCTCGCGTTTCAGGTCCTCGAAGACCCCGGAGTCGAGATACCTGCCCGGCTCCTGCTCCAGGGGGACCGCCCATCCCTTGGCCTCGCCCTCCTCCAGGGCCCCGTCGAGCTCCGGGCCGTGGATGTTGGCCAGCAGGGACAGCTCTCCCTTCAAAATCCCCCTGGGCCCCGCGTCCTTCAGGTGCACGGAGACCACCTCCCTGTCCGAACCCGAGGAGAGGTCTCTCAGGTGGTCCAGCACCCAGTGGTGCTTCTTGCGGTGCTTCTTGGGCGCGGGGTGAAGGATGCGGCCACCGCCGATGGTGAAGACCGGTGAGTAGGACCGGATCACGAAGTGGTCGTCCCTCAGCACGGAGACCGGCTCCTCGGTGATTATCTGGGCAAAGGAGGTCTCCCCCGGCGCGAGCTGCTCCCTGTCGAGGAGCGCCACCTGGGCCATGACCTCGGAGGTGAAGGTGTGGAACCGGATCCTCGCGCGGTTCTTGAGGACTTTTGAAGCGGACTTGAGGTAGTTGAGCTCCACGTCCACCCTGGTCGCGACGGGAAGCCTATCCGCGTCCGCGAGGAGATACCCCCTCTTCACCGCGGCCTTCTCCACCCCCTGGAGGTTCACCGCGGTCCTCTGGCCGGCCACTGCTTCGGCAACCTCCTCGGAGTGGACCTGGATGCCCCGCACCCTCGCGGAGAACCCCGGGGGGTAGACCGTGATGGAGTCTCCCACCCTGAGGCCGCCGGAGACCAGGGTGCCGGTGATCACGGTGCCGAACCCCCGTATGGTGAAGACCCGGTCCACCGGAAGCCTGAACAACCCCTTTGAAGGCTTGGGCGGGGACTCCTCCACCTTGGCTTCCAGCTTCTCCTTCAGCTCTTCTAAGCCCTGGCCGGTCTTGGAGGAGACCCGCACAATGGGCGCGTCTTCGAGAAACGTGGACCTGAGGAAGTCCCGGATGTCCTCCTCAACCAGGTCGAGCCAGTCGGGGTCGTCCACCAGGTCTATCTTGGTGAGCACCACGAGCCCGGAGCCGACCCCGAGAAGGTTGCAGATGTCGAGGTGCTCCCTGGTCTGGGGCATGACCCCTTCGTCCGCGGCCACCACCAGGGCCACCAGGTCTATGCCCGTGGCGCCGGCCACCATCTGCCGCACAAACCTCTCGTGCCCGGGCACGTCCACTATCCCGAGAAGGGTCCCGCGCTCAAGAGCAAGGTGGGCGAACCCCAGCTCTATGGTGATCCCCCGCTCCTTCTCCTCCTTGAGCCGGTCGGGGTCTATCCCGGTGAGCGCCTCCACCAGCGCGGACTTGCCGTGGTCTATGTGGCCCGCTGTGCCTAAAACGTAGTATCTCTCACCCATCGCGATTTCCATATCAACCTCTATCAGCAGCTTATAGTTTTTAACAGACAAAGGTCCATTATGGCAACCCGCGCACCGCATAATAGGCCATTTTGTGAAAAAAATTCGCTTTACCCCTTGCCAAAGCACGGTGGGAGCATTATTTTGTATCAGCACTTTGCCCTATCGAGTGCTAATTTTTAATTTCACAAGACCATAGACCGGCGTTTGCCCGGTGCAATTCAAAAAAAATCCAGAAAGGAGATGGTTCGATGAAACAAAAGATCAGACCTCTTCAAGATCGCATCCTAATCAGACGGCTGGAGGAAGAGGAGAAGACAGTCGGCGGGATCTTCATCCCCGACACCGCCAAGGAGAAGCCTGCCCAGGGCGAGGTCCTCGCGGTGGGGCCCGGCAGGAAGATGGAGGACGGCTCCGTGAACCCGGTCTCGTTGGAGGTCGGCGACAAGGTGATCTTCTCGAAGTACGCAGGCACCGAGATCAAGGTAGGGGGCGAAGAGCTCACCATCCTCTCAGAGAGCGACGTCTTCGCAATCATCGAGTAATCATTTTCAGTTCAGCACCATAAAATAATTTCAAGGAGACGAAAGGCTATGGCTAAGGAAATAGTATACAGCACACAGGCAAGGGAGAAGATCCTCGACGGAGTGACCGTCCTGGCCGACGCGGTGCGGATAACCCTGGGGCCCAAGGGAAGGAACGTGGTTCTGGAGAAATCCTGGGGAGCCCCCACCATGACGAAGGACGGCGTCACCGTGGCCAAGGAGATCGAGCTCGAGGACAATTTCTTGAACATGGGAGTCCAGATGGTGAAGGAGGTCGCGTCCAAGACCTCCGATGTGGCTGGCGACGGAACCACCACCGCCACCATTCTGGCCGAGTCCATCTTCAGGGAGGGCTCCAAGCTGGTGGCCGCGGGATACAACCCCATGGCGCTCAAGCGCGGCATCGAGGCCGCGGTGGTCCATGTTGTGGACAGGCTCCAGAAGCTCTCCAAGGAGACCAAGGACCAAAAGGAGATCGCGCAGGTGGGCACCATCTCCGCGAACAACGACGAGACCATCGGCAACATCATCGCGGAGGCCATGGAGAAGGTGGGCAAAGAGGGCGTCATCACCGTTGAGGAGGCCAAGTCCATGGAGACCTCCCTCGATGTGGTGGAGGGCATGCAGTTCGACAGGGGCTACCTCTCCCCCTACTTCATCACCGACGCGGAGAAGATGTTCGTGGAGATGGAGGACCCCTTCATTCTGTGCTACGAGAGGAAGCTTTCCAACATGAAGGACATGCTGCCCCTTCTCGAGCAGGTGGTCAAGTCCGGCAAGCCGCTCCTCATCGTCGCGGAGGACGTGGAGGGCGAGGCCCTCGCGACCCTGGTGGTCAACAAGCTGAGAGGCACCCTCAAGTGCTGCGCGGTCAAGTCCCCCGGTTTCGGCGACCGCCGCAAGCAGATACTCCAGGACATCTCGATCCTCACCGGCGGCTCCGTGGTCTCCGAGGACATCGGCGTCAAGCTGGAGAACGTGACCATCAACGACCTGGGCACCGCAAAGAAGATCACGGTGGATAAAGACGACACCACCATCGTGGACGGCGGCGGCGTAAAGGCCGACATCGCGGGCCGGGTCAAGCAGATCAGGACCCAGATCGACGAGGCCACCTCGGAGTACGACCGTGAGAAGCTCCAGGAGAGGCTGGCCAAGCTGATAGGCGGCGTCGCGGTGATCAACGTGGGCGCGGCCACGGAAGTGGAGATGAAGGAGAAGAAGGCCAGGGTCGAGGACGCGCTCAACGCGACCAGGGCCGCGGTTCAGGAGGGGATCGTACCCGGCGGCGGCGTCGCGCTTCTGCGCGCGGGCGCAGACCTCGACAAGCTCAAGCTCAAGGGCGAGATGAAGGCCGGCCGCGACGTCCTGAAGAGGGCGCTGGAGGAGCCGGTCAGGCAGATCGCGAACAACGCGGGCATGGAAGGCTCCGTGGTGGTGGAAAAGGTCAAGAACCAGAAGGGCGCGTTCGGCTTCAACGCCGAAACCAGCAAGTACGGCGACCTGGTGAAGGACGGCGTGATCGACCCCACCAAGGTGGTGCGCTACGCGCTGCAGAACGCCTCCTCAGTGGCCGCGCTCCTGCTCACTACAGAGGCCATGGTCGCGGAGAAGCCCAAGAAGGAAGAGGCCATGCCTGCGGTGCCCGGCGGCGGTATGGGCGACATGGGCGGCATGGGCGGCATGGGCGGCATGGGCTACTAAGACAGCCTGTTAAGCGAAAATTAAGGGAAGGGGGCCCGGCTCCCTTCCCATTTTTTTTGGTTTTGAGTGTGAGGTAAATCCCCTCAGGACGCGTCCGCGCGGGGCGGGCAGTATCTCTCCATATAGGGCTCCACCGCACTGATCAGATCGTGCACCGTGAAAGGCTTGGCCAGGAACCCGTTGGCCCCCAGCGCCAGCGCGGTGCTCCTGTAGGAGTGGTCCGCGGATATCATTATGCACACCTTGTCCGGAAACCTCTCCTTTATGCGGGACAAAAGCTCGATCCCGTCCATCCCGGGCA
>JARFUL010000047.1 GCA_029289015.1 Syntrophobacteria bacterium
GGGGCCTCGCGGCTTCTCAGGTCCTGGGGCAAATCCTTTTTGTTCAACCTCTCTTCCAGAAGCCCAATGGCCTCGGCCTGCGTCCTCAGCGCGTCGCTAAACCTTCCCGCTTCGGCGTACGCGGCGGCCAGGGTGTCCAGATAGCCGTAATAACGGTGGCAGCTCGTTTTGATCGCTTCTTCGGCCAGCTCCACCGCGCTCTTCCCGTCCCGGTATTTTCCTTTGGGGCATGTGGCTCTTAGCCACGCCAGAAAGATGCGGGAGGAGCGGCTGTTGGGTCGTAGCTCCATGGCCCTTTTGTAATCAGCTATCGCGTTCCCGAATTCTCCCCTTAAGTAGTGGGCCCTGCCTCGGCACTCGTAGTAGAGCGGGTCGGGCTCCAGCTCGATAGCCCTGGTCAGGTCCTTTAAGGCCCTGCCGTAGTCGCGCTTGTCGGTATATGTAACTCCCCGCTTGAAGTAGGTGAAATCGTTATCCGGTTTCAATTCGATGGCCCTGGTGAAATCTCCTATGGCCCTGTCGTAGTTTCCCGTCCACCGTAAAACAGAGCCCCGGCTGGTGTAAAACGGCGCGTGGTCGGGCAAAATCTCTATGGCCCTGTTGAAGTCTTCTATAGCTTCATGGTAGCGCCGCGTACGCTCCCATTCTCGCCCGCGGGCGTTGTAGGCAAACCCATTATTTGGGATCAACTCAATCGCGCTGCTAAAGTCCAGCGCGGCACGCTTGTGCTTTGAGACCAGGGAAAACGCCCTCCCCCGATAGTAGTAAGCCAACGCGTCTTTAGGGTTTCTCTTGGTGGCCCTGGTGAATAGCTCAATGGCCCTGTTGAAGTCTTTATCGGCTGCCTTGAAGTTTTCAACGCTGATGTAGCCCGGATTCTTAGGGTCAGGCATCTGCCGCCGAACCTGCCCGCGCCGCAGGTAGGTCTCTGCGTAATGCGGGTCGATCTCTACGGCCCTGCCACAGTCTTTCACTGCTCCCGCGTAGTCTTCCATTAGCCAAAGCGCCCACCCCCTTGAGGAGTAGGCCTTTGCGGACTTAGGATTAAGCTCTAGGGCCATGGTAAAGTCCTCAACGGCACTCTTGTAGTCTCCCTTTTTTGCCATGATGTTCCCGCGGCCTATGTAAGCCTCCGCGTAACCAGGGTTTAACTCTAAAGCTCTGTTTATTTCCTTCATCGAGCGCTCAAACTCGCAC
Organism: Syntrophobacteria bacterium; assembly: GCA_029289015.1. Lineage (GTDB taxonomy): Bacteria > Desulfobacterota > Syntrophobacteria > JARFUL01 > JARFUL01 > JARFUL01. The sequence goes on from JARFUL010000047.1 coordinate 1,198, forward strand.
CTGTAGAACCGGGCCTTGGCAAGGTTGTAATAAGCCCGGGCAAGCTCGCCCTTGGTGAGGCCGCGCCCCTTGATCGCGCGGGTAAAGAGGCCTATGGCTTCGCGCAAACGGTAATGCTCCATCGCGGCCTTGCCCGCAGCAAAGAACTCGGGCCCGCTTTTAATGTCTTCACTCGGAGCTCCCTTGGTCGCGGCCGGGCAGGCCAAAAGAAATATAAATGCCACCGCAATCCAAGCTTTTTTGCCCATAAAGCACCTCTTTTTCACCTTGAAACCTTTGGCAAAACGCCAGCGAAATTTCGAGGGTTCGGGTTTGCAAAAAAAAGGGGGGCGAGATACCCCACCCCCAACACTCTATAAAGATACCATGTTTTTACATTTCGGGCAACCTACTCCATCACCTCCCGCGCTTAAGCCGGGGGCGCGACCCTAGCGAAGGATTTGAGGGGCTTGAGAGACTCTCGGACCGCGTCCACCAGGGGTCCGAGGGTGTCGGGCGAAAGCGCCGAGATGGGGACGCCGCCAAAGGAGTTGATGGCCTTCTCCCTCTCCTCGGGGCTTAGAAGGTCCATCTTGTTGAGCGCCAAGATGGTGGGGGTCTCGTTCATTCCCATGTCGGTGAGTATCTTCTTCACCGCTTTCACCTGGGCCTTGAGGTCCTGGCTCGACGCGTCGGCCACGTGGAGAAGGATGTCCGCGTGGTAGAGCTCCTCCAGGGTGGCCCTGAAGGCCTCCACCAGGTCCTTTGGCAGGTCCCGGATGAACCCCACGGTGTCGGAGACGAGGATCTCCCGCTCCCTGGGGAGCCTCAGCCTCCTTCTCGTGGGGTCGAGGGTCGCGAAGAGCCGGTCGGCAACCATGACCTCGGACCCGGTGAGCGCGTTGAGAAGGGTGGACTTGCCCGCGTTGGTGTAGCCCACTATGGAGACCAGCGGCAGCCCGGCCCGGGCCCTGAGGGAGCGCTGCTGGGCCCTCCTCTTCCTTAGGTCGTCAAGGGACTTCTTGAGCCCTCCCAGCCTGGCCCTCACCCTTCTCCGGTCTATCTCCAGCTTGGTCTCGCCGGGGCCGCGGCCGCCGATGCCGCCCGTGAGCCTGGAGAGCGAGTCGTCCCTGGCCTCGAGCCGGGGCAAAAGGTACTTGAGCTGGGCCATCTCCACCTGTATCTTGCCCTCCCGGGTCTTCGCGCGGTTCGCGAATATGTCCAATATGAGCTGGGTGCGGTCTATGACCCGAAGGTCCAGGTACTCGCTCAACGACCTGGCCTGGGATGGGTTGAGGTCCCTGTCGAAGATGAGAAGGTCCACCCCGGCCCTGAGGGCCTCTATCGCGAGGTCCCTCAATTTTCCCCGGCCCAGGAGAAACTTGGGGTCTATGGACCTGCGTTTCTGGATGAGGGTGCCGGCCACCTCGATGTTCGCGGACTCGGCCAGCCTTACCAGCTCGTCCATGGATCTTTGCGCGCTGGCCCTTTGCCCTGTGGCCACGGAGACGAGAAGGGCCCGGTCCTGGCCGCGGGGCCCGGCCGGACCGTTCGACGTGCGTGCGAACTCCTCCTCCAGGGACCTGACCAGCCCCGAGAAGTCGAGGCCGTCCTCCGCGCGGATGGGACCCAAGAGTGTCCATGTCTCGTGGGAGGACCCGGGAAGGAGGTGCGCGCACAGAAGCTCGCCGGGACCGCCGTGGCGGTCCACCAGAATCGCGCACACGAGATCGAGCCTCAACAGCGCCAGGTCGGTGAGGTCTTCCTGGGAGAGGGGTTCTCCCTTGAGGTGGGTGTGGACGAGGCGAAGGCCCCTCAGCCTCTTGTCGGCCTCCCTCTTCTTGGGCAGAGGCGGGATGAACACGGAGTGGTGGTCGCCCACAATCGCGTACTCCACCTCTCCCTTGCGGTTGATGAGCGCGGCCACCTGGCGGCCCGTGTCAAAGGAGAGCCTGGCCAGGTGCCGGGCCAGCTCCTTGGAGACCACCGCGTCCTTGGGCACCCTCCTGCGGTAGGTCTGCTTGAGCCTCTTGAGCTGCTCCGCGTTGAGGCCGCCGGTGTTTCCGAAGACCCTTGCGATCTTTGAATACTCCTCCCTCTTAGGGGCAGATAATAGGCAACGCGTTTAAATGGCCGACGATTATATTTTAGCACATATCCCGAGAATGGTTAACTTTTTGCTCACCTCTTTCTTTTCTTTTCCAGTTTAAACTTCTTTTTCTTTTTCGGTATCACCCGCTTGTGGGATTTGGACAGTTCGATCACGCCCAGGTCTGCGCCGGGGCTCCCCCGATTTATTTCAACCGGGCCGCCGCCTTTGATCTTGAATGGGCCCTCGACCCCGCTCCTGAGGAGCAAGCCGATAAAGTACCTGCCTTCCGGCATGTCCCCAAAGGTAAAGCTCCCGTCTTCGGGGAGGTCCTTCGCGGCCTTGACCTTCCAGACGGACAGGCTGCTCAGGTATACGCTGTTCAGGTTATCGTCTCCCAGGTAGCAGAGCCCCACCCTGGCGCCCCGCGCGGCCTCGCCGGTTATGCGGCCCGTGACGCTCCCGTTTGTGATGCCGGCCGCGTCCGGCAGGGTGAACCGTTTGAACTCCTTCTTTCCAAGGCTTTTTCTCGCGCGCTCGTAGAACTTCCCTGCCATCTCTAGGTCGCCCATCGCGGACCACGCCCTGGCCATCCTCAGGCAGGACCTGCCCCCCACGTAGAAGAGTTTCTCGTTGCTCAGGCTCTCGAGGATCGCCCGGGACCTGGACGTTGCGGGCGCGCGGGTCAGGGACGCGAGCAAAATCGCGGTGTTCAGAATGCTCCCCTTCTCAAGGGAGTTCTGCAAACAAAGCTCCCTTAACTCCTCCACGAGCCAGTTGGCCCCTGCGATGGTGCGCCGCGCTTCCATGGCCAGGTTCTTGTAGTAGGTGTAGCGGCCGTCTATATCCTTCAGGTATCTGTTGAGCCTCAATATGTTTTCCGGCACCAGGTCTATAACGCTCGTGGCCGTGAAACCGTCGACCTTATCCCTTATCTTGACCTGCTGCCCTTGATCCGGGTCCGTGTCCCTCAGCCTCAGCGCGATGCGGGGGCGCGGCGGCTCGGGGAGCTGCAAGAGCCCCGCGGCCTGGTTTAGGGAGGTTTTATCCATGCCCAGCACATCTATGCAGTAGTTCGCGAAGGTTGCGCCCCCGTGCCAGATGGCTACGAGTAAAATAAATGGGACCGCGAGGGAGAGAAACCTTGCCTTGATCTTTGCCTCCCTCGGGAGCATTGCCATGAGGGCTCCGCCCCACACCGCCATTGGCAGCCCCAGGGCCAGAACCAGGGCCAGGGTCATCCGCCTGAACCCCAGGATGGTAGGCTCACCTGCCTCCCCCAGCACCTC
>JARFUL010000048.1 GCA_029289015.1 Syntrophobacteria bacterium
GCCAGCCTGGCCTGTTATTCGAGCCTTTCAAGGATCCTCTTTCCCATCTGCCAGACGTTGCCCGCGCCCAGGGTCAAGAGCACGTCCCCCTCCCTTACCTCGCGGAGCACCGCTTCTAGCGCGTCGTCGCCCTCGCCCACAAAGGTGGTCTCCTGGTGCCCGTGGCGGATTATCTCCCCGGTGAGCCTTCTGCCAGTAACCCCCTCGATGGGCTGCTCGGACGCGGCGTATATCTCCATCACCAGAAGCCTGTGGCACCCGTAGAACGCGGTGGTGAAATCGTCCATCAGCGCGTTGGTCCGGGTGTAGCGGTGGGGCTGGAAGAGCACCACCTTTCTCCGGCCCGGATACATGGAGCTCAGGGTGGCCAGCACCGCCTTTATCTCCGTGGGGTGGTGGCCGTAGTCGTCTATGACCGTGACCCCTCTGGCCTCGCCGAGCACCTGGAACCGCCTGCCTATGTCCCCCATTGTGGCCAGCCCGTCCCGGATCGCGTCGAACCCTACCCCCAGCTCCACCCCCACCGCGACCGCGGCCAGGGAGTTGAGCACGTTGTGGAGCCCGGGCACGGTGATCATAACCTCGCCGAGCTCCTCGTTCTGGTAAAACGCGCGGTACACCGAGTTCCTGCCCTCGGTCCGTATCCCCTCGGCCCTGAGGTCGGCCTGGGGGGAGAGCCCGTAGGTGATCATCCTCTTGTCTATGAGCGGGATGAGGGACTGGATGTTGGGGTCGTCCAGGCAGAGGATATCCACCCCGTAGAAGGGGACCTTGTGCATGAACCTCAGGAAAACGTCCCGTATCTCGTTGAGCCCCGCGTAGTAGTCGAGGTGCTCCCGGTCTATGTTGGTCACCACGTTGATCGTGGGGGTAAGAAGGAGGAAGCTGCCGTCCGACTCGTCCGCCTCCGCGACCAAAAAGTCCCCCCCGCCCAGGAGCGCGGTGGTGCCCCAGGCCTCCACCTTGCCCCCGATGATCACCGTGGGGTCGAGGCCCCCCGCGACCAGGACATGGGCCACCATGGTGGTGGTGGTGGTCTTGCCGTGCATGCCCGCGACCGCGATCCCGTACTTGAGCCGCATGAGCTCTGCCAGCATCTCCGCGCGCTTTATCACCATCATGTGGGGGTCGGCCTTCGCGGCCAGAAGCTCCGGGTTGTCCGGGGGTATGGCAGACGATATGACCACCACCTCCGCGCTCTCGATCTGGGAGGCCTCGTGCCCGATGGAGATCCGGCAGCCGAGGCCCTTCAGCCTTCTGGTCACCTCGGAGTCCGCGATGTCGGACCCGGTTATCTCGTAGCCTAAGTTCAAGAGGAGCTCAGCAATGCCCGACATGCCGATGCCGCCGATGCCCACGAAGTGGATCTTTTTATACTTCGGGTACATCAGGGACCTCCCTTTCGGGTCCGCATGACGCCGGCCAGCACCCCTACCATGGTCATGGAGACGAGAAGCGAGCTCCCCCCGTAGGAGACGAAGGGGAGCGGCAGCCCCTTGGTGGGCAGCGCGCCCGAGGCCACCCCCAGGTTGATGAGCGCCTGGAGCGTAAGGGACGCGGTTATGCCCGCGGCCAGGAGCCTGGTGAACCTGTCCGGCCCGTTCATCGCGGTGCTCAGGCCGATGTACATCAACACGAGGAACAACAGGATCACCGGCACCACCCCGAAGACGAAACCCAGCTCCTCCGCGACGAGGGACATGATGAAGTCCGTGTGGATCTCCGGCAGGAAGAAGAGCTTCTGGGTGCCCGCGGCCAGCCCCCGGCCGTAGAGCCCGCCGGACGCGAACCCGTACCACGAGTGGATGATCTGGTAGCCGTACCCGCTGGGGTCCTTGAAGGGGTCGGCAAAGGCCAGCAGCCTCTTCATCCTGTTGGGGTCCTTCATCACCTCAAAGGCTACACACGGGACCGCGAGGAGCACCGCGGACGCGAGATGCGCGAGCCTCACCCCGCCGAAGTACATCATGAACCCCGCGGTGAGGACCAAAAAGAGCGCGGTGCCCAGGTCCGGCTGGGCAAGGGTAAGGAGTATGAAGGGCGCGACCATGATGATGTGGGGCAAAAACCCGATCTTGAACTCCCTGACCCGGTCCTCTTTCCTGGCCAGGGACGCGGCCAGGAGAACGATGATGCTCAGCTTGGCAAGCTCGGAAGGCTGGAAGGAGAAGGGCCCGACCCTCAGCCACCTGAGCGCGCCCCCGGCCCTCTTGCCCACCCCCGGAACGAAGATGGCTATGAGCAAGATCAGGTTGAAGATCGCGAGCGGATAGGCCAGCTTCCTAAGCGCGGACGCGGGCACCCTCCTGGCCACCAGAACGGCCAGCACCCCCAGAAGAACGAAGAGCACCTGCTTCTTGAGGTAGAAGAACTGGTCCCCCAGCTGCTCCTCCGCCAGGATGGCCGATGAGGAGAACACCATCACCACACCGATTCCCACGAGGACGGCCACCACTGCGTATGTGAGAGGCTCGTGAGTTCTCCTCATCCCGTCACCGCCTGAATAATCCTCTGGACCGCGGCCTTGAAGTCCCGGCCGCGCTCGGAGTAGTTCGCATACATGTCAAAGGACGCGCACGCGGGGGAGAGCAGCACCGCGTCCCCGGGCCTTGCCGCTTCAAAGGCCCTGTTTACCGCGTCCTCCATGGAGTAGCCCGCAAGGCTCACCGGAGCGACGTCGCCGAGGTCCCCGGCCATCGCGTGGGCCGCGTCGCCGAGGAGCACCAGGTGGCGCACTTTCTCCCTGAGCGGCTCCCTCAGGGGGGAGAAGTCCGCGTCCTTGGCCCTGCCGCCCGCGATGAGCACCACCGGCACCTCGAAGGAGCCGAGCGCTGAGAGCACCGCGGGCACGTTGGTGGCCTTGGAGTCGTCGTAGAAGGCCACCGCTGCGGCCTCCCCCGCGAACTCGATGCGGTGGGGGAGCCCCTGGAACCTTGCCAGACCTTCCCTCACCCCCCCGGGGCTCGCGCCCGCGGCCAGCGCGCTAAGCCCTGCTGCCAGCGCGTTATCCAGGTTGTGCGCGCCCTTTAGGGCATATTCCGCGAGGGAACAACGATGCTCTCTTCCCGCGAACCTAAGCACCAGGCTTTGGGCCGCGACGAATCCCGCCGCGTCGGGCCTCTCTTCCCTTGAAAACCCGAGCACCGTGGCCCCTATCTGGCCGGCCATCGCGGCGGTTATGGGGCAGCCCAGGTTCAACACCGCAAAATCCTCCCGGGTATGGCGCAGAAATATTCTCTTCTTTAGGGCCGCGTACCTCTCAAGGGAGCCATGGCGGTCCAGGTGGTCGTCCGCTATGTTCAAGAGGCAGGCCACATCGGGCCTGAAGGTATCCGTGGTCTCTAACTGGAAGCTGGAGACCTCCGCGACCACCCGGTCGAAGCCGTGCTCCTTCCCCACGAGGCTTGAGAGGGGAGGGGAGACGTTGCCTCCTATCTGCGCCCTTATTCCCGAAGCGTTCAGCATCTCTCTTACCAGGTGCACCGTGGTGGTCTTGCCGTTGG
>JARFUL010000049.1 GCA_029289015.1 Syntrophobacteria bacterium
GGCCGCGCTGGGGGTGAGCGACTACTCGGAGGTCGCGGAGGAGATACTGGCCTTTGTGGAGGCCGGGCACCCCAGAGGCATCGTCCAGAAGCTGAAGCTCCTCGGCCAGGTCCAGCGTTTCACCAAAATATTCCCCAAGAGTGTGTCCAAGGCCCCCTGCCAGGAGGTCATCGAGCACGAGCCGGACCTTGGCGCGATCCCCATCCTTCACTGCTGGCCCGGGGATGGCGGCAGGTTCATCACCCTGCCCCTGGTGATAACCGAGAACCCCGAGACCAAAAAGAGAAACGTGGGCATGTACCGCATGCAGGTCTATGACGGAAAGACCACGGGGATGCACTGGCACCCCCAAAAGGGCGGCGCGGCCCACTATCGAATAGCGGAGCAAAGAGGAGAGCCCCTGGAGGTGGCCGTTGCCATCGGCCCGGACCCCGCGACCACCTACGCCGCGACCGCGCCCCTGCCCGAGGACTTCGACGAGATGATCTTCGCGGGCTACCTGAGGGGAAGGCCGGTGGAGATGGTGAGGTGCAAGACCGTGGACCTCGAGGTCCCCGCGCATTCCCAGATCGTTCTTGAGGGGCACGTAAACCCCGGGGAGCGCAGGCTCGAGGGCCCCTTCGGGGACCACACGGGCTACTACTCCCTGGAGGACCGCTACCCCGTGTTCCACGTGACCTGCATCACCCGAAAGAAGAGCCCCATCTACCCGGCCACCATAGTGGGCAGGCCCCCCATGGAGGACTGCTACATGGCCAAGGCCACGGAGAGGCTCTTTCTGCCGCTCATAAAGAAGCAGCTCCCCGAGCTGGTGGACATGAACCTGCCCATGGAGGGGGTCTTCCACAACCTCGCGTTCGTGTCCATAGACAAGCGCTACCCCGGCCACGCGCAAAAGGTGATGCACTCGCTGTGGGGCACGGGCCAGATGATGTTCTTCAAGGTCATCGTGGTCTTTGACGCGGAGGTGAACGTGCAGGACACCTCCGAGGTGCTCTGGAGGCTCGGCAACAACATCGACCCCAAGAGGGACATGGTCTTCGCGCAGGGGCCGGTGGACGTTCTGGACCACGCGTCCCCCCTGCCTGGCCTGGGAAGCAAGGTGGGCATAGACGCGACCCGCAAGTGGCCCGAGGAGGGGTTCCTCAGGGGCTGGCCCCCGGTCATAGAGATGGACCAGGATGTCAAAGAGAGGATAGACGAGATATGGGAGAGGCTGAACATCCCCGTAAAATAGCCCGGAAGGCCCGCTACGTGATCGCGGTTACCGGCGCGTCCGGCTCGGTGTATGCGGCCAGGCTCATCTCCTACCTCGGTACCCTCGACGTGGAGACCCACGTGGTGGTCTCGTCCACGGGCCAAACCGTGATGAGGCTGGAGCTGGGGCACGGGCCAGAGGAGTTCGAGGGGCCGGACATTTTTGTCCACGATCCCGGAGATTTTACCGCGCCGGTCGCGTCGGGCTCCTTCGAGGTGGACGCGACCGTGGTGGTGCCGTGCACCATGGGCACCCTGGGCGCGCTGGCCGCGGGCATCTCTGGCAATCTCATCCACAGGGTGGCGGACGTCGCGCTGAAGGAGGGCACGAGCCTGATAATCGTCCCCAGGGAGACCCCCGCGAACAGGATCCATCTGAGGAACATGCTCACCCTCGCGGAGGCCGGCGCGGTGATCATGCCCGCGACCCCGGGGTTTTACCACAGGCCCAAAACCATAGCCGACCTGGTGGACGCGTTCGTGGGCAGGCTCCTCGACAGGATGGGGGTTGCCAACACCCTGGCCAAGCGCTGGGAGGGCCCAGAGGACCTGGAGCCGTGATCCGCGACGCGCCAACCCCCGGGCTCCCCGTGCTCCTGGACAGGCTCGCGTCCATATTCAAGGACATCAAGGTGGAGCATACCGTGTTCGCGCTCCCCTTTGCGTTCATGGGCGCGGTGATGGCGAGCGAGGGCTTTCCATCGGCCTCCAAGACGGTGCTGATCCTCATGGCCATGGTGGCCGCGAGGAGCGCGGCCATGGCCTTCAACCGGCTGGTGGACGCGAAGACCGACGCGCAGAACCCCAGAACCAGCTCCCGGGCCCTGCCCTCGGGCGCGGTGAAGAAGAGGGACGTCGCGCTCTTTGTTTTGGGTGCCGTCGCGCTCTTCCTCTTTGGAGCGTGGATGCTCAACCCCCTGAGCTTCAGGCTCGCGCCTTTGGCCCTTGTCGTAATTCTCGGCTACTCCTTCACCTAGCGGTTCACCAACCTCTCCCACCTGGTGCTGGGGCTCGCGCTGGGGCTGACCCCGGTCGCGGGGTGGATTGCGGTGCGGGGGGCCTTCGGTGCGGCCCCGGTGGTCCTTGGCGCGGGGGTAATATTTTGGGTCGCGGGGTTCGACATCATCTACGCGTGCCTGGACTATGACTTTGACAGGCACGCGGGGATTCACTCCATACCGGGGTGCTTCGGGGTAGGAACCGGGCTCAGGGTGGCCAGGGCGTTCCACGGGCTGGCCGCGGCCCTCTTTATTGCCGCGGGCATAGTGGCGCGTCTGGGCCTTTCGTATTACGCGGGGGTGGGTGTCGTGGTCATCTGCCTCCTCTTCGAGCACCATATCGTCTCCCCCGGGGATCTCTCCAGGGTGAACACCGCGTTCTTCACGGTGAACGGTCTGGTCAGCGTTGTGCTCTTCTTCGCCACGCTGCTGTCGTATTAGGCGGCAAATATTGGTTCTCGGGCCCTGGGACCGAGCCCCTTCTCATGGGCCCTGGCCAACAGATACTCCACCGCGTGCGCGCCCTCCTCTCCCAGGTCGAGGGAAAACTCGTTCACGTAGAGCCGGATGTGCTCCATCATCACAAAATCGTCCATCTCCTGGGCGTGCTCGCGAACGTAGTCCATGGCCGCGCCGGGGTTTTTGCGCGCGAAGGATACGGACTCCCGTATCAACCGCTCCACCTCAGCCGCAGTCTCCCGGCCCAGGGACCGCCTGATTACTATGCCCCCCAGCGGCAGGGGCAGCCCCGAGGACTCCTCCCACCAGGCCCCGAGATCAAGAACTTCGACGAGGCCGTACTCCGGATAGGTGAACCTGCCCTCGTGGATGATGACCCCCGCGTCAAAGAGGCCGTCTTTAACCGCGGGCATTATGGTCTCAAAGGGCATGGGCTCTATGTCAACCGTTTGGCCGGCAAAGAGCTGCAAAAGAAGGTTCGCGGTGGTGCCCGCCCCCGGCACGGCTATCCTGGTGCCAAGGAGCCTGGCTTTCGAGACCGGCCCCCGGGCCACGATGAGGGGGCCGCATCCCCTCCCCAGGGCCCCGCCCGCGCGCAAAAGGCCGTATTCTTTGGACACTCTTCCCAGCGCGAAGAAGGAGATTTTGCTCACGTGGAGCTCGCGGGAGATACACGCCCTGTTCAGGGTCTCCACGTCCGCGAGGAAGGGTTTGAAGGATAGGTCACCGGACGCGACAAGGCCGCTTGCCAGCCCGTAGAATATGAAGGTGTCGTTGGGGCAGGGCGAATAGCCCAGGCTCAGCTCCCCCATGGTCTTAGCCACTGCGAGATCAGTCTTGCCACCGCATGCGCGGCCCTTTCGGCCGCACCCTCGAGGTCCCAGCTTGCCCTGTCTCTGTCTTCCACGAGGTTGGAAATCCCCCTGATTTCCATAAAGGGAACCCCGAGCGCGGCGCACACGTGCGCGGCGGCCGCGCCCTCCATGTTCTCGCACACGCCGCCAAACCGCGCAAAGAGCTCCCGGCCCCTGGCTCTGGTGCCGGAGACCTGGGACACGGTGACAAAGACGCCCGCGGCCACCTGTGCGCCGGAGGATTCGACGGACCCCGCGGCCGCGTGCCGGGCCCTTTCTACCAGCTCGTCGGGGATGGAAAACTCGTTGAAGTACTCCCTGCCGTCCCTCAGGAGCACGGGGACCCCGATGACGTTTGCAGGGGACCAGCCCTCAGCAGTGAGCACGCCCAGCTCCCCGTAGGTCTCGCTGGTGGCCACCGCGACATCGCGCACCGAGATCCCGGAGTCCGGGTAGCCGCCCCCCACGCCGCTGAAAATCACCGCTTCGGGGTTCAGCACGGCCAGGTTTGCACTGAGCGCGAGCGCGGCGTTGACCATGCCAATGCCCGTGACCAGAAGGCCCGCGCTCACACCCCCCGGCTCTCCCTTCCTCAGGGCAAGGCCGCCCGCGCCGAGCCCCGCGTCGGGAAAGAGGGAGCCAAAGGGTGCGGCCTCGAGCTCGGTGGCCACGGCCACAAGGAGCCTTATATCCCCGGCTGAATCCATGAGTCTGTTATCCGCCCGGCTTGACCTCGGGCTCGGGCTTGCCGTGCGCGCTCTCGAGCACGGTGGTGATCCTGAAGGCCTCCTTGTTGCTCTTGAAGTCCACGAGGAGCCCCTGTATTTTCTTGGTCTTCTCGGTGATGAGGACCCTGCCGTCCCCCTCGATGAACTTGGCCGCGTGGGGGTTCTTCTTGAGATAGTTGACCAGCCAGAAGAAATCGAGGAACGCGAGCTCCAGGGAATCTTCGCGGATATCGAGCTTCACGAAGAGGTGGGTGGGCACGAGGAACAGATTGGACATCTTTTCCTCTCTTTTGACTACAGGCAGGAGGTCCACGAAGAGCTGATTGTCCAGGGTGAACAGCACCGCGTGGAACGCGCTGATCTTGTTTCTCTCCATGAACAGGAACTCGTAGCTTTTATTCTTCGCGTTCGCTATCTCGAGCCTCAGCTCCTCCTTCCTGTTTATCCACAACCCCACGATCTCATTTCGAATGGTCACGGTACCGGGCGTATACCCGGGGTGAAACCAGGTCGCAACCTCTACGCTTACCTTGCATCCGAAAACAAAAAGTACCAGGACGATCGCGGTAATTATCCTCTTTCTCATGTTTTGCTGGCTCCGATAGTCGGCCCGGTATGCTGATAACCGGGGAGTTAGCAAGCCAGGCCCGCACGCCCGCGCAGACCTCCAGGGAAGATTCGGTACGTAAAAGACTAACAAATCGGGTCGGGGGTTACAAGGGCGGATGGCTCAAAGTAGAGCGCACGGGCCCGGCAAGGCTATTTCTTTCTTCTGAAGAGATCCTTGAGCCTTGAGAAAAGGCATTCATCATCCTCCATGCTGCGAATGGTGGCGGACCCGGTCCTTTTCACGGTGTAGGTGGATTTCACGGTGACCCCGGCCTTCTCCGGAGGTATCATGGCGAGTATCTCCTGCGCCTGGCCCGGGGGGACCCTCTTCTTTATGTACTCCTTGAAGTCTTCAATGTTGTCGAACTCCACCTCGTCCGACGCGGTGCTCACCTTGAATGAGCCGGACTCCGCGTCATCCAGAAACTCCCCGTCAAAGTCCATCTCCAGGGGTCGAGATCCACCGTGGAGCCGGACACCTCCTCCCAGCGGGTGACCTTCTTGACGATGTGCTCGCCGGGCCGCCGGATCACCTCCTCGCTGGTCATTCCCCTCTTCTCCGGCAGGTCCACCTTTGTCTTGCAGTATAAACAGACCGCGATCCTGTCCGTTCCCCGGGGGCCGGAGTAGCGCACCTTGAGCTCTCCGCCGCAGCTTTCGCAGATGAGGGGACCTGAGTCGAACCCGGGAAACCCGGACTGAATCCCTGGGTCCGCGTCTCGCAGAGCACCCTTTCCCTCGGGCGCATATACCTGCTCCGCCCCGCAGTAGAGGCACCTTAGGATCGCGCCAGGCACGGGATCGGTGGCGCGCACCTCCCGGCCGCACTTGCAGGGCAGGGCCACGATGTTGGGCATTGTCTTCCCCTCGACTGTCAACCTGCCAATATTCTTAGTTGTTTCAACATATTATAAAGTGGCGGCCCTCGATGTGTCAAGGCGTAATACAGGGGGATATCTCCTGTTATGGGCTTCACGCGGCTTGACACCGGGGGGAAGGAAGAATATCATTAATCCTATTAATATAATAGGATTTACCGCACCGGGGCGCCCGTGCCATTCTGGTGCGCGCGAGTACGTTTCTTTCAGGGGGGTTGGCCAGTGGAAGCTTCGCAAACTGAGAATAACGGGACCATAGTAGCCCTATCCATAAGCCGCGCCAGGGGCACGAAGAAGTACAACGTAGACGCGGCCACGCTTATCGGGTCCCTGGGACTCGCGGGGGACGCGCACGCGGGCCGGTGGCACCGCCAGGTCTCGCTCCTGGCCGAGGAGTCCATTGCCAAGGTCCGGGCCAGGGGGCTGGACGTGGCCCCCGGTGATTTTGCCGAAAACATCACCACCCGGGGGATCAGGCTGTGGGAGCTCGAGGAGGGCGCAAGGCTGAAATTGGGGGAGCACGCGGTCCTGGAGGTCACCCAGGTGGGGAAGAGGTGCCATACGCGGTGCGAGATATACCACCGGTTGGGCGACTGCGTCATGCCCAAAGAGGGGCTCTTCGCGAGGGTGCTGAGCGGCGGAGAGGTGCGGCCCGGAAGCCCGATCCGCGTGATCAGGCGGGCCGAGGAATGATCCCGGGGGATTCGGGGGAGAGCACCGGGTAAAATGGGAGCAAGAAATATGAAAAGCGCGCGCGCCCCGGGACCGGGGGACGAGAAGCGCGGGAGCTCATCTTGGAAGGTCGCGGCCACCATCTTGGCAATCTTCTTCGCGGGGAGTGCGGTGAAGCTGGCCTTCTTCTCCCAGGACCCGCCCCGTCACAGCCACGAGGCCCATGAGACACTGCCCAATGCGGTGCGTAACCTCTCAGACCCCATGGAACGCGAGGTAATACTCGTCGCGTCGAAATTCAGGTGCGCGTGCTTGGGCTGCAACGAGCTCCCCCTTGTGGAGTGCGGTTGCAACATGGACAGGGGCGCGGTGGAGGAGAAGGGCTTCATCCGCGCGAGGCTCAAGGAGGGGCTCAGCGTTGAAGAGGTAATCCGGCTGGTAAACGAGAAGTACGGGCACCGGATAACCTGACAATTCCCGCGGATTCCGGCTATAATTCTATAGAAACGCCAGACAAGCGCTCTCATTCAACCCGAACCGGGGGTCAGGCCATGTCCAAGATGATCCGGGACCCGAAGGTCTACTTCTCAGACTTCGTCCCCCCAAGGGATGAGGTTTTAGCCGGCCTGGAACACGAGGCCCAAAGGGAGGGGATACCCATCGTGGGCCCGGTGGTGGGGGAGCTCCTCTTTATCCTCGCCAGGTCCATGCGCGCCCGCCATATCCTCGAGCTGGGCACCGCGACCGGCTATTCCGCGATCTACCTGGCGCGCGCGCTGGGCGATGGCGAGGGCCGCGTGGTTACCCTGGAGAACAACGGGAAGATGGCCCAAAGGGCCCGGGAAAACCTCGCGCTGGCAGGCCTTGAAAGCAGGGTGGAGGTTCTGGTGGGCGACGCGGCCGGGCTCATGGCCAGGATGGACGAGACCTTCGATTTTATCTTCATGGACATAGACAAGGAGGGCTACGTTGACGCGCTCAGCCACTTCAAGAGGCTTCTCAGGGTCGGGGGGCTTTTAGTCGCGGACAACGTGGGGTTCAACGCTGCCAGGGACTTCAACTCCGAAATCTTCGGCAAGCCCTGGCTCCGCACGGTCCATCTCCTGTGCCACCTGCCCCTGCACTCCCCCGAGGACGACGGGCTCTCATTCGCGGTCCGGATAGAGTGAGGAGCGGCCCCGCTGGCCGGGCCGTCACGGTCTTTTGACATAAAAAAGGCCCCGGTCAGTGCCGGGACCCGCTTGATTCGCTCTTAGGCCCTATTTAGTTGCAGGGCGAACCTTGGTCGCCTCGGGGCCCTTGGTCCCCTCAGCGGCCTCATACTCTACTTTTTGCCCCTCATAAAGAGTCTTGAACCCCTCCATCTCGATGTTCGAGTAATGAACAAAGAGGTCTTTCCCCTCATCGTCCGGGACGATGAAGCCATAGCCTTTCTGCTCGCTGAACCACTTAACCGTACCGACTGCCATGCAAATTCCTCCGTGTAGCCAGGGCCTCTTAAACAAGGTCCCTCTTGGTTCCCTCGGCCTTGTCAGGGGATATGCCCCAGGGAACGAATGGGCTATCCCCACAGTTTGATTAAGCACAGGATTATAGTTGCATAGGGGCCAGCTAGCAACAAATATTTTATCAACGCGCTTATTTATGTCCTGGGTCACCATAAACCCCACGCCACACTCTTCGCCCAAAGGAACGAGACAGCCCGCGCGGGCTTCCCAAAGCCGCGGTGCGGGCCGGGCCGTGCGGTATCCCGGGAACGGTTGAAACACCCGGTGCCCGCGCCCCTGGACGCGGTCCCCAAAGATTGTATGTATTTTCGTTGGTATTTCGGGTATATTTTCCGTCAGGCTGCAATCTGGGCCGTGACGAGGTCCTGGTTTGAGGTTTTAATTGCCCGTAGAATGCATATTTCGGGAGGCCGCGCAAGGCCCGGCAGCCCTTCGGCTCTCAACCCTGGCTTTGAGATAAGGGTCTTGCTGCGCTAAGCCTTATGGCTGGTGCAGTCCAAAAGCACGGGGGTTTTAGGTGTAAATCCTTCGGGGAGAGCGTGCCGATGCTCTAAGATCATGTCTGCGATGAAAGGAGGATGAGACACTATGAAGATCACCAGTGAGAACCTGGACGACGTCACTCTGCTGGTCCTCTCCGGCAGGCTCGACGCCCTGAGCGAGGGCGGGCTCAAAGACGAGGTCAACGGGCTGGTGGAAGGGGGCAGGATCAACATAGCTGTCAATATGGAGGACGTGAACTTCATAGACAGCTCCGGCCTTGGGGCCCTCATATCATCGCTCAGGACGGCAAGGGACAGCGGGGGCGATCTCAGGGTCTGCAGCCTGACCGAGCAGGTAAGCATGGTGTTTCAGGTCATGAGGCTCAACAAGGTCTTCAAGATTTTCGACACCAAGGAAGACGCTCTCAGGAGCTTCTAGAGGGCCCGTCACCCGAGAGCGGCCCCTCTACCCGTTTCCTCTCATGGAATTCATCTCTTTTAAGTTCTTCGCTGCGCCCCGGATGATCCGGGTCGCGCAGACCCTTGCCGTGCTGGCCTGCGGCCAGGCCGGGCTCGACAGCGAAGGGACCATGGCCGTGGAGCTCGCGGTGAGCGAGGCGGTCACCAATATCGTGAAGCACGCATACCCCGGGGCCGACCGGGGCTTCGGCCTCCTGAGGATCAAGCTGCTCAAAGACCAGGTGGTGGTGGAGGTGGCCGACTGGGGCGGGGGCTACGAGGACGTGCTCTTGAGTCCCGGACCTTCCGGGCAGACCGCGTCCTCGGGCTACGGGCTCCTCATGATCCGGAAATTCATGGACGAGGTGAGCTTTCGCAAGGACCGTGAGATGAACATCCTCACCATGAGGAAGTTCCTGCCCGCCCCGCGTTAGGGGGAATCGATCCCCGGCCGGCAAGGCTTTTTTTACCCCGCAACCCTCCCCGGAGACCGGAGCCATGCCTGAGAAGATACTCATTGTAGACGACTCCGAGAACATACGGGAGATCTTAAGGGAGCTCCTCGTGCACCACGGGTACGAGGTGCTGGAGGCCCGCGACGGTGAGGAGGCCCTCAAGAGAGCCTTTGATGAGACGCCCGACCTTATCCTGCTTGACATTATAATGCCGGGCATTGACGGCTACGAGGTCCTAAGGAGGCTGAAGCAGGACGAAAGGAGCGCGTCCACCCCCGTTATCTTCCTCTCCGCGCTCACCGACGCGGCCAAGAAGATAAAGGGGCTCACAATGGGCGGGGTCGACTATGTCACCAAGCCCTACAACATGGGAGAGGTGATAGCGCGGGTAAAAAACCAGCTCAAGATAAGAACCCTCACCAAGAGGCTCACCGAGGCCAATGAGAAGCTTCTAAAGGCCAATAAGGAGCTCCTGAGGAGACAGGAGAGCCTGGAGGAAGACCTCATGGCCGCGGCCGGCATCCAGCGCTCGCTGCTGCCCTCCGCGGGACCCGGCATAGAGACGCTGGAGGTTTCGTGGAGATTCGAGCCCTGCGAGAGGGTGGGCGGCGACATCTTCAACATGCACCTTCTCGACGAGGAGAACCTCGCGATATACATCCTGGACGTGAGCGGCCACGGCGTGCCCTCCGCGATGGTGACGGTCTCCGTGTCCCAGGTTCTCTCCCCCCTGTCCGGGTACGTAGTGCAAAAGGAGCCCCGGGAGCGCCCGCCCGGAGCCGCGGTCTCATCGGTGGAGGTGCTCAAAAGGCTCGCGAGAGAGTACCCCCTCAGAAGGTTCGGCAAGACCTTCACCATCTGCTACCTGGTGCTCAACACAAAAACCGGTCTGCTCAACTACTCCAACGCGGCCCACCCCATGCCCGTGGTGGTGCGCGCGGACGGCTCGCTGGAGATTCTCGAGGAGGGGGGCACCATCATCGGGCTCTACGATATAGCCCCCCATAAATATGAGGAGGCCGAAACCCGGCTCTACCGGGGCGACAGGCTCTTTCTCTACACCGACGGGATCGTGGAGCACACCGACCCTGCAGGCCGCTACTTTGGGACCGAAAGGCTCTACCAGAAGCTCGTGTCCCAGAGGGCCAGTCCCCTGAGCGCGGCGCTGGACAGCCTGATGGAGGAGGTCCTCAGCTTCGGCGGCGAAGAGATGCCCCAGGACGACGTGACCCGGCTGGGGATCGAGTTCAAGGGCCCGCCCGCGGGCTGACGGCCGCG
>JARFUL010000050.1 GCA_029289015.1 Syntrophobacteria bacterium
CACCTACTCGGGGGAGCCCTCCCCCGAGGAGGAGATAAGGGCCAAGGCCGCGGCCTTCAGGGGGGAGATACGCCAGAAGGTGCCGCTCTTCTCCGCGGCCAAGCACAAGGGCAGGCCCCTTTACTACTGGACCCGCAAGGGGGTTGAGGTGGACGCGCCGGAGAAGTCGGTGGTGATTCACAGCCTCAGGGTCCTGGAGGTGGACTGGCCCGATGTGACCATGGAGGTGGTCTGCTCCTCCGGCACCTACATGCGCACCCTCGCGTCGGACCTGGGGGCCGCGCTGGGGGTGGGAGGGCACCTCTTCAAGCTGAAGAGGATGGCCGCGGGCTCCCTCACCCTGGAAGACACGCTCAGCCTGGACGAGGTGGGCGAGCTCTTCAGGAAGGGGGAGCTGAAAGGGAGGCTCATCTCCATGTCGGACGCGCTCAACTCTTTGCCCGCGCTGGAGATCGACCCCTCGGCCGCGCTTATGCTCACCAGGGGAGTGAGGCTCAAGCCCGGGCAGGTCTCGTCGTCACTCAAGCTTTTGGGCGACTACGAAGGGCCGGTGAGGATCGTGTGCCAAAACAGGCTCGCGGCTCTCTACCGGGTCAAGAAGGGCCCCTCGGGGCTCTGGAGGCTCAATTCACTGAGGGTCCTCAAACAGGCATGGTAGATACAAGGGCCCGGAAAAGGGGGCCCCGCGGCATAACTTAGATTCCAGTAAATATAGCAACGAAGGAGGTAGTGGAAGTGGTTCTGACACCGGAAATGAAAAAGTCGGTAATCGAGGAGTATAAGCTCCACGAGTCCGACACCGGTTCCCCAGAGGTCCAGGTCGCTCTTCTGAGCGGGCGCATCAGCTATCTTACGGACCATTTCAAAGTTCACAAGAAAGACCATCACTCCCGTCGGGGGCTCCTGAAGCTTGTCGGTCAGAGGCGCAGGCTTCTGAACTACCTGAAAGGGAAAGACGTAGACAGGTACCTGAAACTCATCAGCCGGCTAGGGCTGAGGAAGTAGCACCTTTCTATCGGGAGTTATGAGAAAGGAATGAGAAGTACATGAAGAAAACTATGAAAGTAAATGTCGGTGGTCACACCGTCACCCTGGAGACCGGCTGGCTGGCAAAGCAGGCCGGCGGCTCAATGGTGGTCTCGTGCGGTGAGACGGTGGTTCTTGTCACCTCGGTGACCACGGACTACATAAGGGAAGGCATTGACTTCCTTCCCCTTACCGTTGACTTCCAGGAGAAGGCCTACGCCGCGGGCAATATACCCGGAAACTTTTTCAGGAGGGAGATCGGCCGCCCGAGCGAGCGGGAGACCCTCACCTCCCGCCTCATAGACCGGCCCATACGGCCGCTCTTTCCCAAGGGTTTCTACTACGAGACCCAGATCATCGCGAACGTCCTGTCCGCGGACCTGACGAACGACCCGGACGTACTGGCCCTGGTGGGCGCTTCCGCGGCTCTCCACATCTCCGACGCGCCCTTCGCGGGCCCCCTTGCCGCGGTGCGGGTGGGAAGGTTGAACCGCGAGTTCGTGGTCAATCCCCTGAGCGAGCAGATGCTCGAATCCGACCTCGACCTGATAGTGGCCGGCACCCGGGAGGGGGTGGTAATGGTGGAGTCCGGGTCCCGCTTCCTCAGGGAGACCGAAGTCCTCGACGCCATCTACTTCGGCCACGAGGCCATGCAGCCGCTCCTTGACGCGCAGGAAGAGCTAAGAGAGCTGACGGGCGTTCCCAAGCGGGAGGTCACGATACCGGCCAAGGACGAGGAGTTGAGGACAAGGGTACGGGAGCTTGCCGGAGAAAAGCTCACCTCTGCCGTCAAGACCCCCGGCAAGATGGAGCGGTCCAAGAGGGTGTCCGAGGTGCGCGACGAGATATTCAATGCACTGGGGGAGGGGTTCAGCGAGGAGCAGCTCGACGAGCTCTCCGCCGCGACCTCCGACGTGGAGCGGGAGATAGTACGGAGGATGGTCCTAGACACCGGCCAGCGCATAGACGGCCGCGACCTCAAGGATATCCGCGACATCACCTGCGAGGCGCACATGCTGCCCCGGGTCCACGGCTCCTCCATCTTCACCCGCGGGGAGACCCAGGCCCTGGCCACCGCGACGCTCGGCTCCAGGATGGACGAGCAGAGGATCGAGCGGCTCTCGGGGCAGACCTGGAGAAAGTTCATGCTGCACTACAACTTCCCGCCCTTCTGCGTGGGGGAGGCCCGGTTCCTCAGGGGACCCTCCAGGCGGGACATCGGCCATGGCGCGCTCGCGAGAAGGGCCATCATGCCGGTGCTGCCCGACTTCGAGGAGTTCCCCTACACCATCCGCGTGGTCTCCGAGGTGCTTGAGTCCAACGGCTCCTCCTCCATGGCCACGGTGTGCGCGACCTCCATGGCGCTGATGGACGCGGGGATCCCGATCAACGAGCCGGTCGCGGGCATAGCCATGGGCATGGTCTCCGACGGCGACAGGGTCGCGGTGCTCTCCGACATCCTGGGGGACGAGGACCACCTGGGCGACATGGACTTCAAGGTCTCGGGCACCAAAGAGGGCATCACCGCGCTCCAGATGGACATCAAGGTAAAGTCGCTGCCCAAGGAGGTTCTGGGCAGGGCGCTGGAGCAGGCCCGGGACGCGAGGCTCCATATCCTCGAGAAGATGAACCAGGTCATCGCGAAGGCGAGGCCGGAGCTCTCACCCTGGGCGCCCAGGATCATAACCCTGGACGTAAACCCCGAGAAGATCAAGGATATCATAGGCCCCGGCGGCCGGGTCATCCGCCAGATCGTGGCGGACACCGGCGTGAAGATAGACGTGGACGACTCCGGCAGGGTCACCATAGTCTCCGTTGACATGAATGCAGCGAAACAGGCGGAGGAGATCGTCCTGGGCCTCGTTGAGGAGGCTGAGGTGGGCAAGCTCTACCTGGCCAAGGTCAGAAAGGTCACCGACTTCGGCGCGTTCGCGGAGATTCTCCCCGGCACCGACGGCCTGATCCACATCTCCCAGCTCGACGCGACCAGGGTCAACAAGGTGACCGACGTGGTCAGGGAGGGCGACGAGGTGCTGGTCAAGGTCCTGGCCATAGACCACGAGGGCAAGATAAGGCTCAGCCGGAAGGCCGCGCTGGGCAAGAGTCTCGCGGACAACCAGAGCGACTAGAGCCATACATGGACTCCTCACCCATAAAGAAGACCACCCTGGACAACGGGGTGCGCGTTGTCACCGAGACCATAGGGCAGCTCAAGTCCGTGTCCGTCGGCATATGGGTGGGGGTGGGAGCAAGGGACGAGTCCGATGAGGAGGCGGGGCTTACCCACTTCATCGAGCACATGATATTCAAGGGCACCGAAAGGAGGTCCTGCCTCGACATCTCCAAGGAGCTCGACTCTCTGGGCGGGCTCTACAACGCGTTCACCAACAAGGAGTTTTTGTGGCTCTACGCCAAGATGATGGACGAGCACCTGGTCAAGGGCGCGGAAGTGCTCTCCGACATCTTTTTGAACTCCGTGTTTCCCGATGAGGAGGTCATAAGGGAGAAGAGCGTGATCCTCCAGGAGATCCAGATGCTGGAGGACACCCCAGACGACCACGCGCACCTCATCTTCCAGGGGGAGGTCTACAGGGACAACCCCCTGGCCAGGCCCATCTTCGGCACCGCCCAGACCGTGGCCGGCTTCAGCCGGGAGCACGCGCTCCGGTTCTTCCACCAGCACTTCACCCCGGACAGGATCATACTCTGTGCTGCAGGCAACGTGGTGCACGAGGAGCTTGTGGAGCTTCTCGGGGGGCCGTTCTCCCGCGTGGACCGCAATCCGGCCGGTCCGCCGAAGAGGGTCGCGCCCAACGCGAACTCCTCCCTCATGGTCTTTCCCAGGGACACGGGCCAGGTGCTCATCTTCTTCGGGGTGCGGGGGCCATCCTATCTCAGCGAGGACCGCTACCCGTGCTCGCTGATCAACGTGATCCTGGGCGCGAACTCCTCCTCCAGGCTCCTGGTGGAGATCAGGGAGAGGCTGGGGCTGGCCTATTCCGTGGGGTCCTACCTCTCCGCAAACCAGGACGTGGGACTGATGCAGATATTCTCCGGGGTCGCGCCGGGAAACACCAGGGAGACCCTCGAGGTCGTCCGCCGGGAGATAAGAAGGCTCAAACACGAGCCCGTAAGCGATGAGGAGCTTGTCGCGGCCAAGGAGTACATAAAGGGGGTGATGTACCTCCAGGCCGAGAGCTCCGACCACCGGATGACCAGGCTGGCCAAGAACGAGATGTACCTGGGCCGGATACCCACGTACGAGGAGATCCTTAAAAAGCTCGAAAAAGTAACCGCGAAGGACCTCATGGAGTTCGCACGAAAGGTCTTCGACCCTGCCACGGCCTCGCTTCTGCTCTACGGCCCGGTGGACGGGAGCGAGGAAGACTTCCGGGAATTTCTTGATATTTAAAGACCTTTCCTGAGGGTCCCCGCTGGGACCGACCTATGGCTCAGGAAAAATCTATTGCACCTTCGGCAGGGCCTCTCTTTCAGGCGGGCCCTTTACGGCAAATCATAAAAACCGGGGCCCGGCTGAGGGGTGAACCCGCGGCCAGCGCGCGCTAGCAACCGGAATCAGGCGGAGCATTATGGACCAAGTCAGGGTAAAGGTGACCCGGCTCAGGCCCCGGGAGGACGGGGACCTCAGCCTGCCGGAGTACATGACCGAAAGCTCGGCCGGCATGGATATACCCGCCGCGGTGGCAAAGGACACGATCCTCCTGCCCGGAGAGATAAGCCTCATCCCCACAGGGTTCGCGATAGCGCTCCCCGAGGGTTTCGAGGCCCAGATACGGCCCCGCTCCGGCCTCGCGGCAAAGTTCGGCCTCACCGTGATAAACAGCCCCGGCACCATAGACGCGGACTATAGGGGCGAGGTGAAGGTCGCGCTCATCAACCTGGGCCCTGAGAGCTACACCATCCGCCGGGGGGACCGGGTGGCCCAGATGGTGGTGGGGCCGGTCTCCCGGGTTTGGTGGGACGAGGTGGAAAAGCTGCCGGACACGGGCCGCGGCTCCGGCGGGTTCGGCCACACGGACCAATCGGGGGGCACAAGTTGAGGGTAGATATCCTGGCCAGTGGCTCGAGGGGTAATGCTATTCTTATCTCGGGGAGCGGCTCATCCATCCTTATTGACGCGGGGCTGCCCGTACACAAAACCCTGGAGGGCATCCGGGCCGCGAATGTCAGGCCGCGAAACCTTCGCGCGCTCATAATCACCCACGAGCACATCGACCACTCCTTCAGCGCGTCCGCGATCTCGCGACGGCTCAACCTCACCGTTATGGCCAACCGCCCTACCCTGGCCGCGCTCAACGAGCGGGGAAATGACGGCTTCTTCGGTGTATCGCCCTTCGAAACGGGCCGTGCCTTTGACGCGGGCGGCTTTACCGTGACCCCGTTTCCCGTGCCCCACGACTGCGCCGAGGGGGTGGGCCTCGTGGTAGAGCAGGGGCCGAAGAGCCTTGGCATCTGCACGGACCTCGGGTTCGCGACCTCCCTGGTAAAGGAGAGGCTCAAAGGGGTGGACGCGCTGGTCGTCGAGTCGAACCACGACCCCGGGATGCTCATGGAGGGGACCTACCCCTGGCACGTCAAGCAGAGGATAAAGGGCAGACAGGGGCATCTGTCCAACGCGCAGTGTGCGGATCTGCTGAAAGAGCTGGCCACCCCCAACCTGAGGGCCGTGGTGCTCGCGCACCTGAGCCAGGAGAACAACCGGCCAGAGCTGGCGCTCAGCTCCGCGATGGGTGTGCTTAAAGAGGTGGGCGCGGACAGCAGGGTCGAGCTCTTTGCCGCGTCCCAGGATGAGCCGTTGAGCATAGCCTTCTGATCCTCGTCCCCCGCCGCGAGCCCGAAGCCCGGGACCACACCATCTTCTTTATAACCGACCCTTGCCGCGGATGTAAGCAAGCCCAGTCCACCGGAGTCTGATATAATAAAAAATGTATTTTTGTGAACAAACCTTCCACCCAAGGAGGCGGGCTATGAAGAGGACAGCTTTTTTGTTTGTCCTGGCTGTGGCAACCCTGGCCCTCGTGGGTTCGGTAATGGCCCAGGGGCGCCGCGGGATGCGGGGGCAGCGCGGCCAGAGAATGTATGGGCCAGGATATATGCATCCGGGCGCGATGGGCCCGGGAATGATGGGCTACGGCATGATGGGGCCGGGCATGATGGGCCCGGGCTGGGGCACGGGCGCGTATGACTCCAAGGAGTCCAAGGAGATCTACAAGGAGTTCCAGAAGTTCCAGGATGATACGCTGAAGCTCCGGCAGCAGTTCCTCTCGAAGATTCTGGAGCTCAGGTCCATGCTGGCCGACCCCGGCTCCTCCAAGAGTGCGCTCCTGGTAAAGCAGAGGGAGTACCACGAGCTGGCCAGCAGGCTGGACGAACTCAAGATCTCCTTTGCCAAGGACCTTCAGACCAAGTACCCCAACACCGGCTACTACTACGGCATGATGCTGGGCTCCACCATGATGATGGGCTCCGGAATGATGGGCCCGGGCATGATGATGGGGCCGGGCACGATGGGTCCGGCAATGATGGGTCCCGGCATGTGGGGCTACGGCTGGCCCGGCCAGCAGGAGGAAGAGCCTGAAGAGTAGCCCGCGTCGTTAAACCTTTTATGAACTCGCAGCCTGGGGGAGGGAAACCTTTCCCCGGCCGTTTTTCTCTTCTTCTCTGGGTTGCGCGGCGAGGGAGAATCGCAATCTCCTCCCCAATTGCCCGGAGTATGCTATCATTGAAATCCCATCACAATCACGGTGCCCACCCCAATCTGAAAGGAGGTCCCCATGTCCGAGTTCCTGGACGCGCAAAAGGCCATCATGGACGCTATCCGCGCCAAGACCTTCCCCCTGGCCGTATACTTCCTGAAGCAGGGCGAGGAGTTCCCCGCGAAGACCAGGAGGCCCTCCCAGATACTCAACAAACGGGTCACCGTGTGCCAGGGGATAACCATGGCCAGGGTCTACGGCTGGAACGTGGGCCTCGCAAAGGAGGACCTGGTCTGCGTGCCCGCGCTCATCGCGTGGGGCATGTCCGGCGCCGCGGACGCAAGGGAGGAGATCAAGGGCCTGATGGCGGAGGTCGGGTTCGCGAAGGACGAGTCCACGGCCGGGGCCCAGGCCGAGTCTCTGGTATGCCCCAAGGAGGGCGAGATCGCGGGCATAGGGCTCATGCCCCTGGCAAAGGCCGCGGGCCAGCCCCACACCGTGGTGATCTACTGCAACCCCGCGCAGGCCATGAGGGTCGTCCAGGCCATCACCTACAGCCGCGGGTCCAAGGTCTCCGGCGGGTTCGGGGGCAAGGTGGAGTGCCTAGAGTCGCTCTTTGCCGCGTACAAGCTGGACGAGCCCAGGCTGGCCATCCCCGGCATGGGCGACAGGATATTCTCCATGACCCAGGACGACGAGCTGGTGGTCGCGCTTCCCGGAAGGCTCCTCAACGACCTCGTTGTGGGGCTCTCCGAGGCCGCGAAAAAGATCGGGGGCCGCTACCCCGTCACCTTCTACCAGAACTTCGAGCCCCAGTTCCCGCCCATGTACTACGAGCTGGGCAAGAAGCTGGGGCTCTTCGAAGAGTAGCCGGGGACCCTATTCAACCTCCACCAGTTGATACTCCCTGGTGCCCAACCCCTGCTCCTGGGCGTAGGCAAGCTGGACGTTGTAGTCTATGTTGGGGTAGACCGTCCTGAACACGTCCACCAAGAGGTCGCCCCCGGTCTTCTCGGCCAGGGGTGAGCCGGGCCTTATCCCCGCCTTGTTCACCAGGTCCAGCGCGGCCTGGTCTATCGCGACCGGGTCCCTGGACGCGAGTATGCCGATATCGTCCGCCACCGGCACGTCGGAGAAGGGGTAGCAGTCGCACTGGGGGCTTATGTTGTTCACCAGGGAGACTAAGAGCGTTTTGTCTCTCTTGCCCTTGAGCACACCGGCCGCGTGCTCCACCATCTTCCTCTGCAAGAGCCCCGAGTCCATGTCCCAGTCGACGTCTATGGCCATCTGGCGGCAGGTGACTATGCACTTGCCGCACCCGATGCACAGCTCCCCGTCCAAGACCGCCTTTTTAACCTCGCCCTCCCCCTTGAGGGTAATGGCTTCCGCG
>JARFUL010000051.1 GCA_029289015.1 Syntrophobacteria bacterium
AGCCCAGGAGTATCCCCTCGACTTTGTCTCCGACCTGTGCGGGGTGAATCAAAGGGAGATCGTCTCCGTGGCCAAGGAGTTCGCCAAGGTTTCGCCCGCGGTGGCTCTGTGGGGCCGGGGCAAGGGTTCCATGCCCGACACCCTCTTCTCCGCGATGGCCGCGCTGGCCCTCAACGGCCTGGTGGGGTCCGTGGGCGCGAAGGGCGGGGTCCTGCCCACCCCCCAGCCGCCTCTTGCCGACTGGCCCGACCTCAAAGAGGTCGCCCCGTCCGCGCAGAGCCCCAAGAGCTACCTCGACTTCCTGAATAGCGCGCAGGCCGCGTCCGGCCCGGAGATTCTTTTGATAAACCAGGCCAACCCGGCCTACGGCCCGGTGGCTCCGGCCCTCTTCAAGAAGGGACTGGCCAACGTCTCCACAGTCGTCTGCATAGGCTCCTACATGGACGAGACCGCGCAACTGGCGGACTACATCCTTCCCGCGGACGCGTTTCTGGAGACCCTGGACGGCATGGTAACGCCCCGGGGAATGCCCTATCCGGTCTTCAACCTGGTGTCCCCCGCGTTGGGCAGGCTCTACGACACGAAGCCCGCGGGGGAGATAATCCTTCAGCTGGCCAAGGCCGCGGGAGGTTCCGTGGCCGAGGGCTTCCCCTGGGAGGACTGGGAGGAGGCCCTGAAGGCCAGGGCGCAGGGGATCGTGGATTCCAAGAGGGGAGCGGTCTCGGATGAGGAGGCCGCGCTCGCGGTGGCCGAGGGCAAGGATGTGAAGGTCGCGCCCAACTTCGGGGACCTGGACGAGCTCTGGGAGAAGCTCGGCGGGTCCGCGTGGTTCGACCCGGGCCAGAAGCTGGCCGTGGACTTCCAGACGAACTCGGGCCGGTTCACCTTCTCCGCGGCGGGCCTCAAGGGGATAGGGCTCGGGAAGAACAACGGGTTCCCCAGGCCGCTCGCGGCACCGCTGTCCGGCGACCCGAAGAAGTTCCCCCTGATTTTGGTGCCTGTGGAGCTTCTTATCATGCCCGGCGAGTCCCTGGGCGCGGCGCCCTACCTGGTGAAGATGCTCAGGGATGACCAGCTCACCCACAACGACGTCTACGCGGACGTCAGCCCCCGCACCGCGAAGAAGCTCGGCCTCAAGCAGGGCGTGATGGCAAGGCTGGCCACACCCCAGGGCTCGCTTATAGTAAGGGTCAACCTCACCGAGGCGGCAAGGCCCGGCGCGGTCTACCTGCCGGTGGGCCTCGGTCACAGCGCATACGATAAGTTCCTCAAGAACAAGGGGGCCAATCCCTACGAGGTGCTGGAGTTCCTCAAGGACAAGGAGACCAACGAGGTCTCCTGGTGGGGCGCCAGGGCCTCTCTCTCAAAGGTGTAAGGGTAGAAGATGAGCGAAGAACACGGACCCAAGAGCAATATTAGGTACGGCATGGTCATTGACCTGGACAAGTGCACCGGGTGCATGGCCTGCGCGGTGGCCTGCCAGGAGGAGAACAACCAGGCGTTCTACGAGGACGAGACCAACAAGAACCGGTCCGTCACCTGGCTGAAGGTGTTCAAGCTGGACAACGCAAAGTCCTACCCGGGCTATGAGGAGCAGTTTCTGCCCAGGCCCTGCCAGCACTGCGACGGCGGGCACGAAGCGCCGTGCTCGTCGGTCTGTCCGGTGAACGCGACCAAGAGAAGCATATATACGGGCATAGTGAGCCAGATATATCCCCGGTGCATCGGGTGCAGGTACTGCATGGTCGCGTGCCCCTACCACGCGCGCTACTTCAACTGGTGGGACCCCGACTGGCCCGGCGACCTCGAAAAGGAGCTCAGCCCCCTCGTCTCCACCAGGATGCGGGGCGTGGTGGAACAGTGCACCTTCTGCAACCACCGGCTGATGCAGGCCAAGAACAAGGCCATCATGAACGGGGAGAAGGAGATAGACCCCGCAGACTATGTGCCGGCCTGCCTCGAGGCCTGCCCCACCGGGGCCATTGTGTTCGGAAACCTCAAGGACCCGGACAGTGACGTCGCGAAGCTCTCCAAGAACAAGAGGGCGTTCAGGCTCCTGAGCAAGCTTCCCACCAAGCCGAAGGTCTATTACCTGAGCTCCTGGAAATGGGTCCGGGACCTGGCGGACCACCGGCGGTAGCGGAAAAAGAGGGTCATTACGGTATTGATTACTAAACGCGATATTTAGGGGAATTGGTTATGGACGACTCCGCGTTGTTTCCTGAAGGTGTGACGAGGTGTTCCTTCAAGACCTTCAGTCTGTGGGCGCTCTTCCTCCTCGCGGTGATAGGGTGGGGGGCTCTCGGGGCTTTTCTGGTCCTGTATAAAGGCTTGAACGTAACCGGGCTCGACGACTACTTCGGGTTCGGGCTCTGGATCACCGCGGACCTCGGCATCATCGCGTTGGGCGCGGGGGCCTTTTTCACCGGGTTCATGACCTATGTGATCGGCAAAAAGGAGCTCAAGTCGATAATCAACCTGGCGGTCATTGTCGGGTTTCTGTGCTACTCCGGCGCAATGGCGGTCCTCGGCATAGACATAGGTCAGCCCATCCGGGGCTGGTTCGGGTTCTGGCACCCCAATGTTCACTCCATGCTCACGGAAGTGATGTTCTGCATCACCATGTACCTCATGGTGCTCGCGATCGAGTTTCTGCCCATAATTCTGGAGAACCGCAAGCTCGACGAGATAGGGGAGATCCACTTATTCAGCCACAACCTCCACGAGGTGATGGCCGTGTTCGCGGGGGTGGGCACCTTCCTCAGCTTCTTCCACCAAGGCTCCCTGGGCGGCATGTTCGGGGTGCTCACGGGCAGGCCCTTCGGGTTTAGGGAGGGGTTCTTCGTGTGGCCCTGGACCTTCTTCCTCTTCTTCTTGTCCGCGGTCGCGTCCGGCCCGAGCTTCACGCTCGCCATCGCGTTCTTGATGGAGAAGGTCACGGGAAAGAGGCTGGTGAAGAAGGATGCCGTCAACCTTCTGGCCAAGATCTCCGGCGGGATGCTCTGCGTCTACCTCGCGTTCAAGTTCGTGGATACGTACTACTGGGCCACGGTGCTGCTTCCCTCCTACGGCCAGAAGCTCTCCGACTTCTACCACGGCGGGTACGGAATGTGGCTCCTGGTGGCAGAGCTGGTGATATGCGGGGTGGTGCCCGCGACCATGCTCCTTTGCCCGTGGGTCCGGGAGCACAGAGGGTACCTTGCCCTCGCGTGCGTGCTCAACTGCACCGGCATCGTTATAAACCGCTTCGTCTTCACCGTCCAGACCCTGGCCATTCCGGTGATGCCCTTCGACACCTGGATGTCCTACTTCCCCACCTGGCAGGAGTGGTCCATCACCTTCGCGATGCTGGCCTACGGCGCGCTGGTGGTCTCTTTGGCCTACAGGTACCTGCCCGTGTTCCCCCACGAGAAGGAGCTGAACCCCAGCTAGTCTTTTCGCCAAGATAAGATAAATGGCCCGGGCAGGAGCCCGGGCCTTTTTTTTTGCGCTCTATTACAGTGCTATTAAGCGTTGGCTGATTCTGTAACCTCAACGGCAAATTTCAGCCAGTCTTTCAATTTTTC
>JARFUL010000052.1 GCA_029289015.1 Syntrophobacteria bacterium
AGCCGGTCCTCCACCAGGAGCGCCGGCTCATAAAGAAGCTCAAGCCCCGCTACAACGTGCTTCTCCGCGACGACAAGGCCTTTCTTCTCATCAGGATGAACCCCGCAGAGGAGTACCCCGCGTTCACCCTGGTGAGGCGGCCCAAAAAGGACCGCGCGCTCTACTTCGGCCCCTACGTCTCCGCCGGGTCCGCGCGGGAGACCCTCAGGCTGGTGGAGAGCGCCTACCCCCTGAGAAGGTGCGGCAACAAGAGGTTCCGCCGCCGCTCGAGGCCCTGCCTGAACCATCAGATGGGGCTCTGCCTGGGGCCCTGCGCGCTCGGCGTCCCGCGGGCCGACTACCTGAGGCTCGTGGACGAGGTGGTCCTCTTTCTCAAGGGCAGGACAAAAAAGCTTCTGGCCCTGCTCAAGGACCAGATGAAACTAGCGGCTGAAGAGCTCAGGTTCGAGGACGCGGCGGTCCTGAGAGACAGGCTCCGCTCGGTCCAGTCCGGGCTCGAGGCCCAGAAGGTGGTCCTGCCCAGGCCGGTGGACCTCGACGTACTGGGCGCGGCCGCGGCCGGAGCCGGCGCGGTGGTGGAGCTCATGACCATACGGGAGGGCGCGCTCACAGGTAGCGCCCCCTTCAGGCTCAAGGGGCCGGACGCGGGGGACGAAGAGGTGCTCAGCGCGTTCATAAAACAGTTCTACGGCCAGAGGGCCGCGGGGGTGCCGGAGAGGATCGTCACCTCGAAGGAGCTGCCGGACAAAACCGAGCTTGGTGAGCTCCTAAGCGAGATCCGGGGGTCGCGGGTGGAGGTGGTCTGCCCCAAGAGGGGCAGGCTGAAGGAGCTCGCCAGGCTGGCGGACACCAACGCGTCCTCGAGGCTGGTGGAGGAGGCCCGCACCGAAAGGGGCCGGGAGGAGCTGGCCCGCGAGATCGAGGGGCTCCTGGGCCTCAGCTATCCGCCCAGGAGGATCGAGGCGGTGGACATCTCCCACCTGGGGGGAGACTACGCGGTGGGCGCGCTCGCGGCCTTTTTGGACACGATGCCCAAAAAATCCGGGTACCGGCACTTCCGCATCAGGGGCGCGGCCACGAGGGACGACTATGCAATGCTCTCTGAGGTGCTGGGCCGGAGGCTGGCCGGCCCCCACGAGCCCCCGGACTTGATAATCATAGACGGCGGTCGGGGCCAGCTCTCCACGGCCCTCAAGGTGGTAGATGAGCTGGGGCTCTCCGGGAAGGTCGCGGTCGCGGCCCTGGCCAAGGGGCCGGACAGGCTCTTTGTCCCCGGGAAAAAGGGCCCCCTCGACCTGGGGGAGAACCGGGAGGTGCTCTTCTTCCTGATGCGCATGAGGGACGAGGCCCACCGGTTTGCCAACAGGTACCGGAACATTCTTGCAGTAAAGGGTTTTCTGGGCTCGGAGCTCGAGGAGATCCCCGGAATCGGGCCCAAGAGAAGAAAAGAGCTGGTAAAGGCCTTCGGCTCCATTGAGGGCATAAAGAAGAGCTCCCTCGAGGAGCTCGCCGGGGTGCCGGCCATGAACATAAAGGCCGCGGCCGCGGTTCTCGAGCATTTCAAGAGATAGCCTGCCCGGAAAACCGCGTGGCCCGGGAAAATGCGACCCATGCCTATGTTGCCGGTATTTCAATAAGTCCTATGATTACTCATCCCTAAAGTTTCTCCAGCAATCCTCCGAATAGTAAGTTAGGGAAGCGCGTGGATTCGCTCGCGTTGCTGGGTATCAATAC
>JARFUL010000053.1 GCA_029289015.1 Syntrophobacteria bacterium
CCTGAGGTCCGAGCTGCCCCGCTTTTCCTTGTGTGGAGGTCTCCTTATGGGTTATGTTGAACCGACTTTTTTGGACCCCGCGGCAAGAGGCACCAGGCCGGACAAGCGCAAATATCAGCCGCTCTCTCCCAAGGAGTTAGGAATATGCACGTCACCTTTTACGGCGCGGCACGCGAAGTCACCGGATCAATGCACCTGCTCACCGCGGATAGCGACCGGATCCTGCTCGACTGCGGAATGTTCCAGGGCCACCGCAAAGAGGCCGCGAGAAAAAACGGGACGCTCCCCTTTGACCCGTCCATCATTACCAACGTGGTCCTCTCCCACCCCCATATCGACCACTCGGGACGGCTGCCGCTCCTCGCCAGGGAGGGCTACGCGGGCAGGATCATCTCAACCCGCGTAACCCAGGACGCGTGCGGCTACCTGCTGCCGGATTCCGCGCATATCCAGGAGTCCGACGCCCTCTATTTGAACTACAAGACCGTTCGCTCGGCATTGAGAAACCGCAACACGTCCAAGAGAGCCGGGAAAAGAGGAAAGCAGCGGGCCAGGGACATCAAAAAGCTGCTGAAAAAGAACAAGAACCAGCTCAACCGGCAAAACATCAACGAGTGGCTTGAGAAGCTCCATCTCGACGCGGTGGAGCCCCTCTATACGTCCGGGGACGCGGAGAACGCGTTAAAACTCTTCGACGGCTACCCGCTTCGTGCGCCCATTACCATCGGCAAAAACATCACCTGCACCCTCTATGAAGCCGGGCACATCCTCGGTTCAGCCATCTGCATAATAAGGGCCGCGCAAAACGGGCGCCCGGTAACAATCGGCTTCACGGGAGATTTGGGGAGATTCGATAAGCCCATCATCAAGGACCCTGCCCTGAACTTTGCCGAGGAAGACCGCAACATCGATCTTCTCATCATGGAGAGCACCTATGGAGACCGGGGGCATGACGCGATCGTGGACCTGAAGCCCAAGCTGAAGAGGGTCTTGAATGAGACCTTTGAGAGGGGGGGCACGCTGCTTATCCCCTCTTTTGCCTACGGCCGCACCCAGGAGCTTCTCTATGTGATCCACGAGCTCTACGAGGAGGGCGGTGTAACCCGCGTGCCGGTCTATGTGGACAGCCCGCTGGCCACCAACATCACCCGGGTCTTCGGGGAGCACCCCGAAGCCTATGACCAGGAGACCCATAAGACCTTTCTGGAGCAGGGCAAGAACCCCTTTTCCTTCAAGCAGGTGCGCTTCACCGAATCCGTGGAAGAGTCCATGCAGCTGATGAGGGAAGACGCGCCCCACATCGTGATCTCAGCCTCAGGGATGTGCGAGGCCGGCCGCATCCTGCACCATCTCCGGTACAAGATCCATAATCCCATTAACACCATCTTGATCGTGGGATTCATGGCCAGGCATACGCTGGGCAGGCGCATCCAGGAGCAGGGCGAGGCCTGTGAAGCGTCCGGGAGGAGCGGTAATCCGCCGCTGCTCAGGTTCCTGAACAAGGAGTACCCGCTCAGGGCCCGGGTGGTGAAGATGGACGGGTTCAGCGCGCACGCGGACAAGAACGAAATGTACAGGTTCCTTACCCGGTCCAACCTCAAGGTCAAGAGGATAGCCCTGGTGCATGGTGAAGAGGACCAGGCCATCTCCTTCAGGGATTTCCTCAGCGAAAAAGGATTTTCCGTAACCGTGCCCAGGACCGGCGAGACGCTGACGGTTTAAGGGGAACGGGGGCAACGGCCCCGTGGGCCGGGAGGTTTAAAACAAAAGACTGGCGCAAAAGGCCCCCATCGGCGCGCTATAAAAAGCACTTATCCCCCGGGCCGTAGTTCAACCTTTCGAGGAGTGTTATTTGCCTGTTGTATTCCTGATGTCTGCCCATTACATATTGTTCAACCATCTTCAGCCCGCCAAAACAGAAGTTCATCGTCTTTATATCTTCCTGTAATCTTTTATACAGCGACCTTCTCAGCTCTTTTTCATTGATTAAAGCCTTAACAATTACAGTAGATATCAATGTTAATATTTCTTTATCGGTAACGTCACCATCCCTGGACAAGGCGCTAAATAAAGTCCTGGCATAATCCAGTATTGCTTCAAGCTTCTCCTCGGATATCTCTTCCTTGCGCTCCTCGGCATATTTCCTTATAGAAGATTTACTGATGAGCCCTTCAAGGTCGTCATTGTCTATGAAACGCGGCAACTTATCTATAGAGTTTACTCTGTCTGTCTCCTAAGAATACTTATTATGCCTTAAATATGTTGGCTCATATTATTGGGGAGCGTAGACAATCCTGCAAACTGCCATCGCGTGTCCACACGCAGCATCACATACCAGGATAGACAAAAGACCAGTGCCGGAACATCTCAGTCCATCGGGGTCTCATTGAATCATGCTATTTAATGGCCGGTTAGGGCCACGCTTCAACGCGGCCCGGTCCCCTCGCGGCCCCTGAAAGAACTGTTTGTGCATCCGGATGTGTTTTCGCTAAAATAGCAGGGCTTGCCCGGCCCGAGCGAGAAAAATCGAAACCCGGGCCCCCGCTTGGTCGTTGGCCGGGGGATAGAGAAGACCCTTTTTTTGGCGAGTGTGGCCACCCCTGGTTTTCGGCCCCATCTCCGGTTCAGAGGTTAGTAGAGCCCCATGCACGAGAAGCATCTATATTGCCCTGACTGCAGTAAGACCCATCCGACCCGGCAGCCCCTGTTCCACTGCGAAGGGTGCGGGAGCTCCCTTGAGGTTGTGTTTGACTATGACAAGATCAAGAGGTCACTCACCAGGGAGAAGCTGGAGAAAAGGCCCTTCAGCCACAGCCGGTATCTCGAGCTCTACCCCGTGGGGAGCCTGGTCTCGCTGGGGGAAGGCGGAACGCCCCTTTTGAGGTCGAGGAACGTCGAGAAGGATTTCGACCTGGGTTTCGAGCTCTGGTTCAAGTGTGAGTATCAAAACCCCACCGGCTCGTTCAAGGACCGGGGCTCCTCTGTGGAGATCGCAAGGGCGCTGGAGTCCGGGGCCCGGTCCCTGGTCTGCGCGTCCACCGGCAACATGGGCGCGTCCGTCGCGGCATACTCCGCCGCGGCGAACCTCCCGTGCTCCGTGTTCATCCCCAAAGACGCGGTGAGCACCAAGGTGCGGCAGATCCTCGCGTACGGGGCCAGGGTCAACCAGGTGGCCGCAGACTACACCAGCGCGGCGGAGAAGGTGGAGTCCCTGCACAGGAACAAGCGCGGCTACCTCCTCGGGGACTACCTCTACCGGAGGGAGGGCACAAAGTCCGTGGGTTTTGAGATCGCCGAGCAGATAAAAAACCCTGATTACGTTGTCTGCCCCATAGGCAACGGGACCCTGATATCCGCGGTGTGGAAGGCCTTCTGTGAATTCAGGACCCTCGGCTTCCTCAAAACAAGGCCGAAGATGGTGGGCATCCAGGCCGCGGGGTGCCCTCCGGTTGCCAGGGCCTTTGAGAAGGGCTCCCCGATCAGACCGGTGAAGGGCCGTACCGTGGCGCTGGCCATAGCGTGCGGGGACCCCCTGGACGGCGACAGGGCCCTAAGAGCGCTCCTTGAATCCAAGGGGTTCGCGGGCAAGGTCACGGACCCGGAGATTCTCAAGGCCAGGGACACCCTGGCAAAAAGGGAGGGGCTGTTTGCAGAGCCCGCGGGCGCGGCCGCGCTGGCCGGGCTGCTCAAATACCGCGGCGAGATCCCCCGGGGAAAGAGGGTGGTCTGCATCGTGACCGGGCACGGCCTCAAGACCCCGCGCACCGGGACAGGGGGAAGGGTTAGGAAGGTCTAGGCTTCGCGATTCTCGGGGAAGGGGTCCTGGCGTCGCGCCATCGCGATCAGAGGCAAGAGAGAGCCGACTCGCTTTTGGGCTCAGATGTTCTGCAGGGCCTTGAGCTTTATCTCCGCCCTCCTCTTGTATTCCAGGGCCGTGCGGCTCTTGGGGTCGTACCTGAGCGCCTTGTTGAAGACCTTTATGGCCTTGTCCAGGCGGCCCGCCTGGTAGAGATTTATCCCCCTGTCAATGGACTCCCTGGCCAGCTTCCTTATCCTGGCCTCCACCTTGAGGAGCATCTTCCTCTCCGCGGTGCCGCCCGGGTTGAGCTTTCGGTACTTGAGAAGGGTCTCCCTCGCCTTGAGGTACTTGGCGGCCGCTATCTGGGCCTTCGCGTCCTTGAGA
>JARFUL010000054.1 GCA_029289015.1 Syntrophobacteria bacterium
CAAAGAGGGCATTGAAAAAGTAGGAATTCAGGAATTTTTCGGCCGAATAGAGCGCAGCGGCAACCAGCACCCCTGCGCCCAGCCCCCGCACGAATGCCCGGGCCAGGCCCCTCTTTTCCCCGGCCAGGGCCGAGACCACCCCCCCTTCGCCCATCAGCACGAAGAGAAGACCGCTCGACGCGACGATCAAGGCCATGCGGGGCCAGAGGAGCGCGCTGGTATCCCTCGTTCCGGTGAAGAGCCATTTCGTAATCAGGCTTTCCATCTGAAAAACACAGGCAAGAAAGACTATCCCGGAAAAGAAAATTACCAGGCTGTACCTGACGGGGCTCCTCTCCAGGGCCTGGGGAAGTTCTCTGCTCTTCATCCTGAAAAAGAGCGCGAAGACCAAAAGCACGGCATAGAGGCAAAGAACTATTGATAGCGCGGCCCTGGTGTTCATGTCCGTGAAGGGTAGGACAATAAGTGGAAGAGCGCAGACCAAACCGATGATTGCGATCCTGGACACAAGCACCCTTTTCGGGTGGGCTGCCGCGCCTTCGGCCGGACCTTTCGGCGCCTGGGGCGCGCGGGCAAGATCGATCAGCAGGATCGCCGCCAGGATTACGACGAACGGCGCGAAGACCAGGGCATCGTGGAGCCGCGCGAGGGAGCCGATGACCCCTCCCATATACCCAAGTCCCTCCTGAAGCCTCGGCATGCTCTCGTAGAGGGCCATGGACATAATGTAATCTCGTCTCACCGGCGTAGAGATATTGAACAGTATCAGGGAGATGAATAATGCGCCGTGGGCGCCCAGAAGCCCGAAGACAACCGTTATGAAGAGGGTCTTTCTGGGAAGGGAGGGATAGGGGCCGCTTTTTTTCTCAAGACCTGAACCAATCATGGGACCAGCCTTTCCATATGGACAGATCGAGCTTGGCAGCGGGGAAAAAAAAGAGCGCGCTAACGTATATATGAGGGTTTTATATGGCTTTTTTTATTGGCCCCTTAGGTCCACGACCCTTACGGCCTTGCCCGGAGAACGGGGGAGCTTGCCGGGCTGCACCAGCTCCACCTTCGGGGTTATGAGCACCGAGTCTCTCAGCTCCTTCGCGATCTTCTGCCTTAGGGCCTCGAGGTGCCTCATGTCCTCCCTGAAGGCCCCGGGGTTGAGCTCCACCTTGACCCTGATGTTGTCCGCGCCCTTTTGGTTGAAGAGCTCTATCACGTAGTTGCCCCCCACCTCGGGTATGGACATGATGACCTTCTCTATGTCCAGAGGGTAGATGTTCACCCCCTTGATGATGAGCATGTCGTCGGTGCGCCCCGCGATGCGGGATATTCTCCGGTGGGTCCGGCCGCAGGGGCAGCCCGCGGGAAGGATGGAGCAAAGATCGCCCGTGCGGTAGCGTATCAGGGGCATGGCCTCCCTCTTCAGGGTGGTGAGCACCATCTCCCCCACCTCCCCCTCGGGGACCGGCTCCTGGGTCTCGGGGTCCAGAACCTCAAGCAGGTACGCGTCCTCCCAGATGTGCAGCCCGTTCTGATGGACGCACTCAAAGGCCACCCCGGGGCCGTTCATCTCCGAGAGCCCGTAGGAGTTGTATCCTGCCACGCCGAAGAGGTCCTCCACCTTGGCTCTCGTCTCCTCGGAGTGGGGCTCCGCGCCGAGGTATGCGACCCGGAGCTTCAGGTCCTTTCTGGGGTCCACCCCCATCTCTTCCATCACCTCGAAGAGCCTGAACGCGTAGGATGGAATGAGATGAATAACCGTGGTAAAGAAGGACCGCATGAGCTCCACCTGGCGCTGGGAGTTGCCCGTGCCCGAGGGTATTACCATCGCGCCCAGAATCTCCGCGCCGTAGTGGAAGCCGAGGCCCCCGGTGAAGAGCCCGTAGCCTGAGAGGTTCTGGAACACGTCGTGTCTGGCCATCCCGGTCATCACCATGCACCGGGCCATGAGGGAGGCCCACTGGTCAACGTCTTTTTGGGAGTAGAGAACCGAGGTGATGGAGCCCGTGGTGCCGGATGAGGTGTGCACCCGCACCACCTCCGATGGATCGACGGCCAAAAAGCCGAAGGGGAAGGAGTCTCTCAGGTCCTGCTTGACGGTGAAGGGAAGCTTTTGCAGGTCGCTCAGCCCCCGGAACCCGGCCGGGTCTATGCCGCTCGCTTCGAAGACCTTTTTGTAGTGGGGGGAGATGGAGCCCCTGGCCACCGTGGCTTTTAAAAGGTCGGACTGGAGCACCCCCAACTCTTCCCGGGAGATGGTCTCCAGCTCCTCCTGCCAGAACATGGCCTAGAAGTCCCCCCCGGGCTTGTGCTTCGCGGGCTCGGAGAAGCGGGTCAATTTATCGTCGAAGAACATGTCCAGTTTGCCCACAGGACCGTTGCGCTGCTTTCCTATGATCAGCTCCACCCGTTTCTTCTCCTCCTCGGGCGCGTCCTTGTCGGGATTGTACAGCCAGGGCCGGTAGAGGAACATCACCACGTCCGCGTCCTGCTCCAGCGCGCCGGACTCCCTCAGGTCGGAGAGCTGGGGCCTCTTTTGCGCGCCGATTCGGTCCTCCGGCTTCCTGCTGAGCTGGGAAAGGGCCACCACGGGGACGTTGAGCTCTTTGGCCAACCCCTTGAGGGAGCGGGATATCTCGGATATCTCGAGCTCCCTGCGCTCCACCCTTCCCGCGTGGCGCATGAGCTGGAGGTAGTCTATGACCACCAGGCCGAGGTCGTGCTCCTGCTTGAGCCTGCGGGCCTTGGCCCGCACCTCGAGGTTGGAGAGCGCGGCCGTGTCGTCAATGAATATCTTGGCCCGGGAGAGCTTGTCAGCCGCGCGTATCGTTTCGGCCCAGTCCGCGCCCTCAACATATCCACGCCTGAGATCCTTACTGTCCAGCCCCGCGACCGAGCTGAGAAGCCTCAGCCCCACCTGCTCCTTGGACATCTCGAGGGAGAAGAAGGCCACTGTAACGGGGTCCCGGTCCCTTGGCATGGCCGCGTTGCACGTGATGTTGAGCGCGAGCGAGGTCTTTCCCATGGAGGGCCTGCCTGCAAG
The DNA here is from genome assembly GCA_029289015.1 of Syntrophobacteria bacterium. GTDB lineage: Bacteria > Desulfobacterota > Syntrophobacteria > JARFUL01 > JARFUL01 > JARFUL01. Next base: position 3,038 of record JARFUL010000054.1, read on the forward strand.
GATTATGAGGTCCGCTTTCTGGAGCCCCCCGGTCATCTCGTCCAGCGCGGGGAACTGGGTGGGGATCCCGGTTATGGGGCTCTTGACCTCCCGGGCCCTCTCAACCTCCTTTATGGTGAGCTTCATCAACTCCGTGCTCGTATAATACGGAGTGCGTATCCCTCTCTCCACAACCTGGAATATCGCGGACTGCGCGGCGTCCAGCACCGACTCCTCGTCCGCCGCGGGGTCGTAGCACCGGGCCTCCACCTCCACCGCGGCGCTTATCAGGTTCCTGAGGATCGCCTTCTTGGCCACGATCCCCGCGTAGTGGGCCACATTTGCCGCGTCGCCCATCTCTCTCGTCAGCTCCACAAGATAAGCGGACCCGCCTATCTTCTTCAGGCCGTCGTCCGCCTTGAGGTGCTCGGTCACGGTGACCATGTCTATGGGGAGCGACTTCTGAAAGAGCTCCACCATGGTCCTAAAGAGGGCCGCGTGCGCGGGCAGGTAGAACTCGTCGCCCCTCAGGACCTCGATTACCTCCATCAGCGCGT